>JAKSJJ010000007.1 GCA_024398335.1 Bacteroidales bacterium
GGAAATAATAGGGGAATCCGCATACAAGCCGTCCTTTTTCAACACTTGAAGAAGTTCACCGATTCTCTGATCGACGCTCTCCACAAGACGATAATAGCCATAGACATAGCGTCTCCAGTCATCCTGCGAGTAAGAATATGTGTCGTGCCACATAGGAGCGGCCTGACGCTCTCTTTCCAAGGCCTCGGCAGTGTGCTCTCCCTGGCCGAAGTTCGCAGGCAAAGGAGGACAGGCCGAAGTCTCGAAAGGATCAAGGGAGCCATAAGGCAAGGTGGCGTCTCTCGCGAACTCACATATCTCGTGAGGGTCGAGGTAGGAAGCCACAAGGAAAAGGGGCTTTGACTTATCCCTATGGGCGATCCCTTCCTCGCAGGCGGAGGCGATAAGACGGTCGTCCATGTCGCAGAGTTTCGTGAATCCGGAGCCCTGAGGCACGTTGATCTCGGGGGCGTGCCATTTTCCGGCGTACAGACATTCGTAGCCGGCCTGGGACATCCTATTGCCTATCCCCGCGTCAAGAGCCCACTGGACAGGGCGTATGGCGTTGTCGGTGGCGCCTGTCTGGAACGGCGTGAGGCCAGTGATAAGGGAGGCGCGGCAAGGACCGCTCAAAGGGAAAGGACAGTATGCCCTCTGCAGAAGGACTCCGTCGCCGGCGAGAGAATCCATGGCGGGAGTCTTCACGTATGGATTGCCCATACAACTCATCGCCTGGAGAGTCTGCTGGTCAGTCATTATGAAAATAATGTCAGGACGGCTGTCCTTCTTAGCGCAATCAGCAGGTCCAGGCGCGATTGCTCCGGCGAGACCGACTAGTGGAAGTAAAGTGTTCATAATAATTACTATAAAGCGTCAGCGCCTTGGAAAAACTCCGAGTTCTTCTCGTCAGGGTCCGTATCTCCGACTTGCTTCTGCAGTGCTGTCAGACGCTCATGCATATCCTCGCGCACGTCGGCATATGCGGGATCATCATACACGCTATGAAGCTCATAAGGGTCGGAAAGCATATCATAAAGTTCCCACTCATCCACGTCATTGTAGAAATGAATGAGTTTATATCTCTCTGTACGGATGCCGTAGTGGCGCTTTACAGAATGCCATGAAGGATACTCATAATAATGATAATATACGGCATCACGCCAGCCCTTAGGGGCCTTGCCCTTGGACTCTAGCACAGGACGAAGGCTAAGTCCCTGGATATCAGAAGGGACATCCACTCCCGCATAGTCAAGAAGAGTCGGAGCGATGTCTATATTCATCGCGAGGGCCTTTGAGGTGGAGCCGGCCTTGATGGCCGACGGATAACGTACGAGCATAGGCGTACGCTGGCATTCCTCATACATGAAACGCTTGTCAAACCATCCATGCTCGCCAAGGAAAAATCCCTGATCGGAGGTGTATATGATAATAGTATTGTCAAGCTGTCCCTTTTCCTCAAGATAGTCAAGCAGGCGGCCCACGTTCTCGTCAAGAGCGGTCACGACAGCGCAATAATCCTTCATGTACTGCTGGTACTTCCACCTTGTCAGCCCGTCGCCGTCCAGAGAGTCCTTCACGGCCTCCCACTCCTTGATTCGTGGAGCGTAGGCCTCGTTCCAACGCTGCTTTTCCTGCTCGTTCATACGATTGAAAGCGTTGCGGAACTGGCGTGCGCCGTTGCCTGCCTTATTGGCCCTGCTGACATCATCGACATTGGCGTTTCCTGTCTTAGCAAGAAGCGCCGAGTCCGCCTCGTCCTCAAGAAGCTCCGAAGGCTTCATAAGTTTCAGGTCCCAATCCGGCCACATGTGACGAGCAATCATCATCTCCTGCTCCGCCGCGGCCCTTCCTCTGCCCTTATAATCATCAAGCAAGGTCGCAGGCTCTGGATAGACCTTATCCTCATTCATGCCCAGATGTCTTTGGGCAGGCATCCAATCCCTATGAGGAGCCTTATGATAGTAAAGCATCATAAACGGCTTGGACGGGTCTGCCTCGTCAAGGAAAGACAGGGCCTTATCGGTGATGACATCCGTCACATATCCATCTTCTATGACCTTGGTCCCGTTCTCTATGAAAAGCGGAGAATAATACTCTCCCTGGCCCTCGAGAATGCTCCAGTAATCAAAGCCCTGAGGCTCGGAGTTAAGGTGCCACTTTCCTATCATAGCGGTCTGATAGCCAGCCTCATGCAGAAGTTTAGGGAAGGTCTGCTGCGAGCCGTCAAAGGTCCTGGAATTGTCCGTGAAGCCGTTTACATGGCTATATTTTCCCGTAAGGATACATGCTCTGGACGGACCTGAAATGGCGTTAGGCACGTAGCATGCGTCCATCCTCATGCCCTCCGCTGCCAGACGATCAAGGTTCGGGGTCTGTACCAACTCGCTCCCATAACAGCTCATCGCCTGACAGGTGTGGTCATCTGTCATGATAACGATGATATTAGGACGCTGAGGCGCCGTCTTAGAGCAGGCCACGCTGACCGCGCACACTCCCGCGGTCTTTACTATTGTCTTTATTTTCATAACTTTTCTACGCTATACTCGCCGGCGGTGGCGGTGAAATAAATGGCGTGGTCATCGCTTCCGGGTTTGCCTGCTTTGACAACAGGCTTTCCGTTACATTTAACGACCCAGGTGCCCTCGGAAAGATCCGTAAGAAGGACTTTTGTCTTCTTCGAGACTCCATTAGGAAGGGTGAAGCGGAAATTTCCGTCCAGAACGCCTCCGTCACGGGCGAAAAGCACGGCCCTGTCCGCGATAAGAGCGCCGACAACGCCCTCGCCCTCGATTGAGGCTACGCTCCTAAGAGTCTTACAGCCGTTATCAGCCACCTGCATGACATTGAGGAAAACGTCCTCACAGGCGCTCTGGCCCGGATTCTCCTCTATTCTCCACGAACCGCTCTCCCCCGCTATATCCTTGGTCCTAGGCTTATTCGGCCAATTCTTTCCACCGGAGAAAAACTCCATGCCAGGGCCGCCGACCTTTGATATCTTGGCGTCCTTTGGCCAAAGCACGTCACAGCGGAGCATGCCTTGGTCGCCGTCCTTTGTCCTTCCCACGGTGAAGCTCTGACCATCGATTGAAGGCTCCTCGATGCTGTGAAGCAGCCATGTCTTAGGGAAAGAAGCGTCGGTTGATACGACATGATCACAAACAATCATCGCCGCAGGGACATCGGTCGCTCCGAGATTCAAAAATACGAAGCTTCTTCTGACGTCGCTGACCTTAGCGGCCCTGTAAGCCTTTGTGATGTCGCCCTTCAAAAGGGTGTATTCCGGCTTTTTCTTGTCAGGACCGAAACCATGAGCGAGAGTCTTTCCAACGGTATATTCCTCACTCAGCAGATCCTCGAAGGAGCGGCAAGTGTCCCAACCCTTTCCGACAAGTCTCTGACCGCCTTCATTCACGGCGACAGGGGTCTGCCCCTCTCCGCCGTAGGCATAACACTCATAGACCTCGGAAGGATCATAGATCAAAAGGGAGTTATGGGCGATAGTGCGCTTAGTGTAGTTCTTGTTATGGTCGCTGTTGTAGCCTCCTGTGCTGCCCTGATACATTCCAGTATCAATCGCCAAAGGCCCACGGTAGTAGATCTGGAAGGAGCCTCCGTCAAGGTGCTGGTGGTTTCCGACGTACTGCTCATTGATTTTCATCTCAGCGACCACGCTCCACGCATCCCATCCCGTGCGGGCGGTCATCCATCCGAAAGGAGAGCCGCTGTAGCGGGAAAGAGGAAGCGAATCCGGAGCTTTTCCCGTAAGGTCGAAGTCCTGCCACAGAAGGCGGAACATCAGGGTGTGAGGCTCCAGGGAGATATTTCTCTCATACTCGAACTGAAGATAAGGGTCATTATAGTAGCTCGCGGCGAGCATCATAGGAAGCGAGTAAGAAGCCTCCTTCTCGCGGCTATGATTGGTGTCACCGGCAGGCAGGACCTGTCCGTCCGGGCGACGACGATAGATAAAATCGTACATCACGTACTGCTGGTCACGGCTGAAAAAGTCAGGATAACCCATACGGGCCATAATCCACTGACAAATCATGTCATTACTGAAACGCACGTTCACATAACTCGTGCCCTGATGGTAATTGCCGCCAGAGTAGATATAATTTCTTACAGGAACATACTTCTCGGTAAAGAGCTTCATGACATAATTATACATGTCAGGATATTCGTCATACACGGCGATACCCGCGGAGAGCATATCTCGCAGCAACATCCACTCCGAACTATGGCCCGCGATAGGTTCATTATCCTTAGGAGGATAGTGACATTCCATGGTCCCGGCGATACGGATGAACTCCTTTATATAGGCCTGGCGCTCGTCCGGACTCATCTGGTCGTAGCACCAGTCATACACCATACCTCCCACCATGAGCATAACGCCGCTGGCGCGGGAGAGGTCATTCTTTCTTCCGAAGTTTGTCCGGCGGAGCGTATCCAGCATGGTCGTAATCGCCTCACGAGCCTGGGCCTTATCCTGATAGAGAAGATAATTAAGGGCCTGGATCTGGGCGCGGGAGGTCACCCCCCTCATCCTGAAATAATAGCGGAATCCACGGTCCTTCTCCTTCGCTTCCTCCTCAGGAGTACGGTCCACGCCAGCCTTCGCCAAGGCACGCAAAATCTTGCCTCCTGTAGGAGACTCAGCCTTTTCTCTAAGAGCGTTTATATCTTTTTTCTGGACATAAAGGCGAGGGTGGACCCCAGCGGGAGGCACAGGGTAATTTTCCTGGGCGAAAAGGCTAGAAGCCGCTAAAGCGAATATAAGAGCAATAAGAATCTTTCTCATAATCATTTTCCAGTTTTCTTTATTACAGTCACGATGGTAAGCGGCTTGGAGCTAGTCTTCTGAGCCGTTACCGCATACGCTGGACGCTCTATCTTTGTCTTATAGACAGGAGAAGTCCAGCCCTCTTCCTTTCTTATAGACAGAGGCGCTTTTGAGCGAGAAGTGATCTCAATATTATTCCCATCGTCAAAAAGCGTGCGAACTGTCAAGGCATCGATAGAGATTTCACCGGGAGCGAGATTGAAATGGACCCCGACCTCGCCTGTAGCCTCACCCGAAATCACATCTTTTATAGTAAGCGTGCCGTTCTTTGAAAGGCGGAGGCTGCGGGTATGGACAAAGCCTGGATAACTCTCATTAGAAAGAGTCACCGCCCCGCTCTTTTTCCAACGCAGAAGCCTGGAGTCTGTCTTTTCAAAGTTCCTATCGTCAAGGGTCACGGTGTTATGCACCCTTGTCTGGCGGAACCATTCCCTCTGCTCTAGAATAGAAGCGTCGCCACCATACACAAAACTTCCAGAGTCAGGGAAGAAATTCCTCCCCTCTGACCAGTACTCGAACGTTCCGTTATCAGGCTGACAGTGCCAGAAAGCCTCTGGACCGCCCTTCACATTTACTACCGTCGCGTCAGAGCCCCAGCCATTGCGCAGAATATAGAACCCTCCCACAGGGAAAGCCTTTGATTTCCACGAAGGCAACGAGCCGCCGCTGCCCTCGCTGGCAAGATACTCCAGGTACTCATCCTCAGGAAAAACCTTTGTCCAACTGCGGAAAGTTTCCAGAAAATGACTCTTCTCAATCATCCTGCAATCGGAGAAAATAGGCAGAGAATAATCCGGATACAGTTGATTGTAAGAGAGTTGAATCATCTTATGCACAGTCTGGACATAACTCTGCGGGAATACAGACAACTGCCCGAAACCCTCGCAAAGGCTCAGAGCCTTGTAAAAGAGTATCGCCGCCTCGAAATGGTAATGAGGGTCCAGTTCGAAATGGGTTCCGTCCTCATACACCTGCGCCTGGATTTCCTTATTCAGAATCGCTATAGCGTCCTCTCTCCATTTCGGAGCGTCCTTGAACTCCTTGAAGAAAAGGGAGGCGGCCAGCACACGCTGGGCCTCGAAAAGAAGGTGATTGCCTTTTTCTGAATAGTGGGCCTGAAGATAATCCACATGACGATAGTAATTATCCAGGAAGTCCATCAGAAAATCAGCGTCAAAGCACTGGGCAGGAAGCATAAGGGCAAACTGCCTTATCTGGTCCTCGACTCTATGGCTGACCTCCAGAGGTCTCCATGCGAAGCGGACATTTTCCTTGACCTCGCCCACACGGCCTTGATATTTTATCTCAAACTCCTCATTATCAATAAGAACCAGAGGATTCTTCGCGATCCAGTCCCTATATTGGAACATCCACTCCCTCACATATTTCTCATCGCCGCTAAGACGATACGCCTTTCCCATAGGAGCGAACCACTTATGGCGATGGAGTTGCCAGCGAAGCTCATTGTCCTTGACAGGCCAATAGGTCCAGTCTATATCATCCCCATAAAAATATGACGGCTGATAACCTTTGTGGACAAAAAAACGATGCTCCAGAGCCTCATCCGCCCAGCGAAGTTCCTCCTGGGAAGCCTTAGGAGCGTTACTGTCAAAACCAGGATACTCTACTCCTCGACTACGGAAATAGTCAAGAAGTTCTCTTGCCGCTAGGGAGTCATCTCCTCTTTTATGGGCGGAAGCGACCTTCTCAAGGGCTGGAGAGTCCAGGTCAAGACGGTCGAAAACAGTCTGGGCGCCGGCAGCGAATGAGACCAGCGCCAGAGCCAGAGCAGATATAAAATATTTTAATATCTTCATTGTCAATTCTTTAACAACGGCTTACCCAAATAGGCGAACTCCATGCCCACTGACCGTCTCTCTGACGCACGCGGACATAATAATAGTCTGTGTCACGCTCCGGGCCCGTGTCCTTCATCAGGCAACCTACGGTGAAGGCTTCCTCCGGACATGCGCGCTCGAACTGGACGGCCTCGCTGAGCCAACCTCTCATGAAATGAGCCTTGCTTCCCTGGAAAAGTTCCTCCAATGTGTAACTGAAGCTCTGACCATTGACCTCCGCGGTGATTGTGCCCTGAGGAGACATCAGCACATCGAGTATGACGCCCTGCTGAGCAGGAGTCGTGGTATTAGGGTTCTTGCTTGAATAAAGGTCGAGTCCGACATGAGTAGAGTCGCTTTCAGTGACATGGTTCACCCTCGCGATGAACTCAGACTCTCCCGGCTGAGGCGAAGTGAAGGCCGCGCCGCGGAAACAAGTCTGATAGCCGAGAATCTCTCCGCCCTCGACCTTCAAGGCGCCCAGCCAATGGACATACTCCTCCTCACGGTTCCATCCGAAGTTGACCTTCACCTTCGCGCGGATCTTATCGCCCTCAGGCATAGGAGCGGTGAATGGACCGCTCAGACGAGCTATACACTTGCCATTACGGATAAGATCGACATAATCTATATAGTTCTGCGCCTCAACGGCAAGAAGTATCTCACGTGCGCCGGAAGCCTTTATCTCAGAGCCCATCTCAGCCCCATTGATGGTGAAGTCGAGTTTAATCTTGTCGCCCGTCACGCCATAGTGATGACGTTTGCCGAGGTTCTCCCATATCTGGTCCTTGTCGAGTTCCTGGGCGAGTACCGCCACCCTGCCGTCGCCATAACTGCCTGGATAGCCCGCATGCTGGTCGGTAGAGCACATGATACCGAACTTATGTCCCTGCTCAAGACCATACTGGACACTTCCCTGATATGTACGAGGGCCCATATCATGCAGATAATCGGCGTCTCCCATATCTGTCTCGGCGTTTCCATGGCGGGAGAATAGCTCCACGAAAGGAGTCTGGGCGTCACCGTCCTGGAAAGCGGCCCAGTTGTAACCGCGGAATCCGGTTATATACCCCATGTGGTGCGGAGTCACATATGTCCTGTAAGGGCGAAGCTTCTCCTTAAGGTCCGGGACACTCTCGGCCTCCAGAAGAGGCACGTCATAGTCGCGGCAAAGAGCCACATGATCTCCATGCTCCATGGAATGGCACTCGTAAGAGGTGAAAGTCAGGAACTTACCTGGTTCATTGGCCTTTTCCATAGCCTCCACATATTTCTCCCAGCCACCTGCCCTGAGGCGCTTGAATGCCTCCGTATGGTAGCCTATGACCCACTCCAGACGAGGATCCCCTTCACCCGGAATATCAGGCCAGAGGGCGTGAGGAGTCACTGAGCAGAAATCAAGCTGCTCGCGGGCCGCCTCAATGGCGTCGCACAGTCTTCCGTGTCCGTACGTGACAGCGCAGTGATTATGCAAATCACCCCAGAATATCTTCTTTTCCTTAAGCGCCGCGATACGGTCTTTGACCTCGGAAGGCATCTTCGGTCCGCTCTGGGCGCCGTCACAACTTATTATGCTTCCCGAGGCGGCGAGTCCGAGCGCCGCCCAGGAAGATGTTTTCAAGAAATCTCTTCTATCCATAAATCAACTTCTATTTACCCCATCCGGGATTCTGAGTGCAAGAAATCATAAGGTCAAGGTCACGCTGCGGGATAGGCAGGAGTTCGTGACGGCCCTCGATAGTATAGTTAGCCACGCTGTAATTTCCGTTGCTGAACCAGTCAACTACATCCTGGGCCGTCTGTTTGATGGTCTTGAAGTAGATTCCCCAACGGATAAGATCCTGCTTGCGATGGCCCTCGAAGCAAAGCTCATAGGCTCTCTCGTCACGGATAATCTGGCGAAGCTCATCCTGACTCACCCCTGAAAGAACATCGTGGGCGGTGTCCCCGAAGGCTCTGCGACGGACCAGATTGACAGCGTCAAGGGCTCCGGCGGTAGGGCCGTTAGCCTCATTCTCAGCCTCAGCGAACAGAAGAAGAGCGTCAGAGTAGCGCATCACGTACCAGTTGACGTTAGATTTATCGTTGTTGATAAGATAGTTACCTGACTGAACATATTTCTCAGTATCCCACTTGCCAGGGGTGAAGAGCTGACGCTGCTTGTTCTTCTGGTCCTCGGAAGCGGTGGCGGACACGAGGTCAAGGTAGTTGACCTTCTCAGTGGTCGTCAGAGAAGAAGAACTGTTGCCATACTTATAGTCAGCGATAGAAAGAGCGAAACGAGGGTCGCCGAGTTCACTCCACTTCTGGGTGAAAGGATAGACGACTTTCCAGTTAGCCGCGTTACGGCCTCTTACTCCGTCAACCGCGAGAGCGGATACACCGTTCCACTTACCTATACGTCCCACGCAATCGTCTCCGTTAAGACCGGTAGGAGAATAGAAACTGACCTCAAGAAGACTCTCATGAGGGTCCCAGATACCGTTGCATGTGTTATACCAGACCTTCTCGTATGAAGGGTTGAGATAGTGCTTGCCGGACTCGGCCAGAAGGCGGCCTGTATTGGCGGCGAGAGCCCATTTGCTCTCATCCTTCAAAGGATATCCTGCCCAGTAGCAATAAACCTTTGTCAAAAGACCGAGGGCCGTTCCCTTTGAGACCCTGAAAGAACCGTCGCCGCGGATGGCGTCGTCGCCGGCCCATGGAAGGTCCTCGATGGCGGCCTTGAGGTCTTCCTCGATAAAGGCGTACACATCCTCAGGCTTAGCCTGGACATACTCAGAGGCAGGTTTGCGGGAATCAGCGGTAGTCTTCATCAAAACCACATTGCCCCACCAGCGCACGAGTTCGAAGTTGAAAAGAGCGCGGAGGGTGCGGGCCTCGGCGATATATATGCGACCCAGTTCGGCGTCAGTTCCCGTCCATGAAGGCATCCTTTCCTGGACTGTCTCAATAAAGTTATTCGCCGAGTAGATGGCGGAATAAAGAGAAGACCAGGTGGTTGCGATCTCAGGGGTGCTGGCTGTGTGGGAGTTGGTCGGGATAACACGGAAGGCCGTATTGCCGCTACCCTCACACTGGGCGATATCGCTGGATATAGTAAACAGCAGCGAAAGATGGTAAGAGTACAATCCTTCAGTGCTCATGTTTCGATAAACGCCAAGAAGCACGGTCTGGGCCTCAGACGCGTCCTTGACATAATTCTCGCGGCTCATCTCGGTATAAGACTTCTCCTCAAGAGTACATGAGGAAAGGGCGAGCGCGCAAAGGGCTGATGCTATGATGATTATCTTTTTCATATCATTTCCTCCTTTTTAGAATGAAAGGTCAATACCTGCGGAGAACACACGGCTGCGAGGATATGCGCCCCAGTCAAGACCAGGAGTCATAGGACTTGAAGTAGCCATGTTGACCTCAGGGTCATAGCCTGAATACTTGCTGACTACGAATATATTCTGAGCAGAGAAGTACAGACGCAGTTTATTGATATAAGCCTTGCGGGTGAGGTTCTTCGGAAGTGTATAACCGAAAGTGAGGTTCTTGAAACGGAAGAATGAACCGTCCTCGATAAAGCGAGAGTAAAGTTCGTTCTTTATGTATCCGTCCCATGCAGGAACTGTGTTGGAAGCATTCGTACGGGTCCAACGGTCTGCGACCTCGGCGAGCATGTTCGATCTCTGGTCCTGGCTCTGGCAGCTGTACATACGGGTAGCGTTGTACACCTGGTTGCCGTATGAGAAGGTGAACATGAAACTCAGGTCAAAGCCCTTCCATGCGAAGTTATTGGTAAATCCGCCGAATCCCTTAGGGGTTCCGTTTCCTATCACGGTGCGGTCGTCAGCGGTTATGACCCCGTCCCCGTCTATATCCTTATACTTTACCATACCAGGCTTAGCCGCACGTCCGGCGTGTGAACTGATGTCAGCGATGCCCGGGCGAAGAGTGTACTCTCCGGTAGCGGCGTCAACGTTGAAATCAGAGCTCTGGTACACTCCGTCGAAGACATATCCGTACATCTGGCCAATGGCGCTGCCGACAGTTACCATGTAGTCATAGTTCTGATAGTCAGCGTTCCATGGTGCGCGGGTGTACATCTTGTCAGAGTCACCGGCGATGGCGAGAACCTTGTTGCGGATGAACGAGATATTAAAGTCCGTGCTCCAGAAGAAGCCGCCCTTAGTGTCAAGGTTCACGCTGTGGAGCGAGAGCTCGAGTCCGTCGTTGCGTATCTTACCAACGTTGCGCCACTGCGAGGTGAAACCCGTCACGTATGGGATCGTAGCCTGCATGAGAAGGTCCTTGGTATCCTTGCGGAAGAGGTCAGCGGTAAGGGTCAAGCGATCTTTGAAGAATCCGGCGTCGAGTCCGATATTGGTACTCTGGGAAGCCTCCCACTTAAGGTCTTCATTAGCAAGTTGTTTAGGGCTGAGCACAGTCACGACATTCTGGCCGACACCGTACTTGCTCTGGGTATAAAGATCCAATGAGAGATAATTGGTGATACGGTCATTACCTACCATACCCCAACCGGCGCGGAGTTTCAATGTGCTGACGACCTTCTGCTTTTTCATCCAAGGCTCGTCTGAGATTTTCCACGCGGCGGAGAAAGATGGGAAGAATCCCCATTTGTGCTTAGACGAGAACACAGTCGAACCGTCCTCACGAGCCGTGACTGTGAAGAGGTAGCGGTTCTTATAACTGTAATTAGCCCTAGCGAAGAACGAGATCAGAAGCTTGTCCGAATAACTTGAGCTGACCTTGCTAGGAGTAGCGCCCAGACCGAGGTTCGCGTTCCCGAGGTTATCAAACGGGAAGTCGGTCGCCTGTCCGAGAAGGTTCTCGGAGCTGCGGCCCGATGTCTCCTGACCGAGAGTAATGTCGAAGGCATGACCCTTTTTCTGCTTGTACTTGTAAGTCAAGTAGTTGAAGTTAGACCAACGGACATCTCTTTGGAAAGCGTTCTGACCGTAAGGCACCTGACCGTTTCTATACGCCTCCTTCGAGCCGTCCTTGTAAAAGACGTTATTGCGGGTCGTGGTGGTCGCATACTGACCGGCGGTCTTGAAAGAGAAGCCCTTTCCGAAGTCGATGTTGACAGAAAGGTTACCCGCCCACATCTCAGCCTTGCGGGAATTAGTCACGCTGCGGGCCTGCTCGATAGGGTTCACCTGAGAAAGTGACTCCGAGCTCTCAATCTCGAGAGGGTCGATGCTGGCGTGAAGCAACTCCTGGTCAGTCATCCTCAGGCCCGCGGTAGGACGGGCGCGGAGGATCTGGGCGAGCATATTGAAGCGGCCCTGGTCGCCTGATGTACCCACGCCTTCCTTATCTGTGTTGGCGTAGTTGATAGTAGCGTCGAAGGTGATGTGCTTAGTGATCTTCTGGTTCACTCTCACCTTGGCGGTCTTCTTGTCGAATGAACTGTTGGTGAAAATACCGTTCTCGTTATAAGCGGAGAACGAAAGAGAGTACTTCGTGTTATCCGTACCTCCACTGATGGAGACATTATGGTCCTGAGACCATGTAGGACGGAAAGTCTCGCTCTGCCAGTCCACACCGCCCACGCCGGCATAGTCATCGATTGTCTGATAGCGATTGCCCTCGCCTTCCTTATAGTATGTACCGGAGAATTTGTCCGGCCACGCCTCCATCTGCAACTGGACGAACTGCTGAGGATTGAGCAGATCCAGGTGCTTGGTGATAGTTCGATAGCTGGCGCTTCCGCTGTATGAGATTGAAGGGCGGCCGGTCTTACCGGATTTAGTGGTCACAAGCACGACTCCGTTTGCCGCGCGGGAACCATAAATAGCGGATGAGGACGCGTCCTTGAGAATCTCGATTGACTCGATATCGCTGTTTGACAGATAGTCTATATTATCCACCTGGAAACCGTCAACCACATAAAGAGGGCTCGAATCACCGTTGATAGAACCGACTCCACGCACCTTGATATCGAATCCGGCGCCAGGGGTTCCGTCGGTCGCGGCGATCTGCACTCCTGCCACCTGGCCGCTCAAAGCGTCCAGGACGGTGGCGGACTTATAGCCCTCGACCTTCTCTGAAGATACAGAGGCTACGGCTCCTGTGAGGTCACTTCTCTTTGTGGCTCCGTAACCTACGACCACGAGTTCGTCCAGAAGGTTGGTATCCGGCTCGAGTTTCACGTCAACTGAGGTCTGATTGACCACCAGGACCTGCTGCTCTTTGTAACCGAGATAACTGAAGATAAGGATCTGGCCTTTCTTCACAGAGATGGAGTAACGTCCGGAAGCGTCAGTGACGGTTCCGTTGTTGGTTCCGCTGACAAGCACACTCGCAGCGATAGCGGGCTCATTGCGCTCATCAGTGACAGTTCCGGAGACAGTTACGTTCTGCGCAGACGCTAAAAGACTAAGCGTCAACGCTATAAGAGATATTATTAATTTTCTTGCCATAAATCTGTCCTCCTAGAATTTCTCGTCAAACCATACCCATAGAGGGAAGAACTGAGTTCCGGTGTTGATATTGGCCTGGTTGCCGTCAAGGACATATGTCACCTGACCGATGAAAGCACCGTTAGCATATACTCCGTCAGCGTCCATCCACTTGTTCGGATTCACGACAAGGCTCTTGTCAGCGGCGTCGATGTAAAGAAGAGCCTGGTTCAGGTTGGCCTGGTTCGAATAGTACGATACAGGATCCTTCGATCCGGCGTTCACGGCCGCGCCCTTCGCTCCGAAGTAAGTAGCCCACATCTTATAGATGAAGGTGTTGGTCGCAGTAGTGTTAAGCAGACCGGAGATATGGCTCTCTGGTCCGTTGATATTATAGTAACTGAACGTACGTCTGTAATCAAGCAGCATCTTCGACGCGTCATCAATTCCGGAAATCTGAGGAACCGTACCCCTTACGCCCTTGCGAGGGTTGCACTGTACTACGAACGGCTTATATCCGAAGTTTACACCTGTAGGATTGAGGAATGAGAAGAACACAGGCACCGTGACGCTGCACTCCGTATCCTCACCCTTACCCGCGACACCTGTAACGAGGATAAGACCTCCGTTATTGGCCTTGAAGCCACCCAGGGTGAGTTTTCCTGTAGAAGGATCGATGCTCGTTCCGCCACAGTTATGCTTAGCCACAACCGACCACTCGATAGCCACGCCTTCCTTGATGTCTGTCTGAGGAACAAGCTCAAGAGCCTGATAATCAGCGGAAGAAGGAGCGAGGAACTGGTCAGCGAAAGAGCCGTCAACCGGAAGGCCGAGGTTATTGCCGAAGCGTATGAAAGTAAAGTAGTAAGGATTCTCGACCACCGTGAGGCTCAAAGTAGCGGTAGCCTCGCTCTTATTGTTAGCAGCCTTGACCTTGATTGAATATGTGCCCTTAGCGATGCTGTTACCCTTTGGAGCGCTTATCACGCCGTCAGCCGCGCCGATGGAGAGTTTACCCTCAAGAGCGGCAGGGAGATCCACGAAACTGAAACTCAGCTCGTCTCCTACAAGACCGGCCTTAGGAGCGGCGCTTACAGAAGAGCCCTGGATAATCTCGAGCGCCTCGTATGCGAAGCTTGAAGGATCCACTGGTCTTATGAAGGCCACGGCCGTGAGGGTGAAAGCCGCGAGAAAATCTGTAGAGCCGTAAAGGTTAGTGACGGTAATATCGACCACATACACATCTGAGACCTTGAAGCTGTTGCCCTCCGCTACGGAAATGACTCCGGTAGAAGGGTCCACAGTGACCTTATCCGCCGCAGGAGTTATAGCCTTGAGCGAGAAGGAGAGGTTCTCTGGCGAAGCCTTACATACAGGAGCGCCGGAGACAAAACTAAGGCCCGCCTCGACGCTGGCGCCCTCGCTAGGATAAGCCAAAGTCAAAGGAGCGCTAGTAAGCTTTATAGTCACGAAATTCTCATACACAGCTTCTCCGGCATATGTATTCATCTTCAGAGTCAAAGGATAGACTCCCGGAAGAATCTCGCCCTTGAAGTTCTTGTTCACGCTGATAAGCCCGTCCTTTGTGATCTTGAAGTAGTCCTTGCCCTCTTCCTGGACAAGTTCATATCCAAGGATAGTCACAGACTCGCCCACAGTAACCACAGAGACAGTCTTGTCCGAACTGAGGACCTCGCTAAGAGGAATCTCCACTACGGCCTCGCTGGCGCTGACGCTTTCCGGAGCGATAGGAATCATATTGACCTTGAAGATATCCTTGAAATCCCACTTGCGGCCGTCTGCCATACAGCTGATACTCAGACTGTAAAGACCAGTAGCGAGATCCTTGGAATCGGAGATGGAGACAGAACCGCTCGCCTCATTGACAGCAAAGCAGGAGGTCTGTATCGTCTTACCGTCGAGGCTCACCGAGGTGATGGCGAAGTCTGACGGCTTGGGACCATGATATGAAGGAGCGTCGGAGATGAAAGTCATCGACGGACCGATATTGGTCACCTGAGGGTAATAAAGCATCAGGCCCGGCTGTTCCTCCTTGGCCGCACAGGCGCTAAGGAAGAGACATACGGCGGCTGTACGCAGAATTGTTCTCAATCTCATATTTATTACAAACTGGATAAATTATACTTCTTTGAGTCAAGGCTTACCTCGACCTGACATCCATTCTGTGCATATGGGGCGCTGAAAGAAGCCTCAATCGCAACTTTGGAAGCATCCGAGCAAGGAGCCAGGACAGTGATATACCTTACACACTGGGTAGAGGCGTCCTTCGCGATATCCACGTGATATGCCTTTCTAGGCGTCGTGACATCGATATTAGTGGAAAGGAAGCCCTCCTGAGAGACTGCGCTCAAGGAGGAATCAGAGAATGTAGCCACCTTGATATTGTTGCCGTCAGCGAAGGCGGTCCTTGACGAGCATGAGGCGGCGTCGAAGACAACCTCAGAGTCGCTTCCCGCAGGAAGGTGGAAATGAAGCTGTACATTGCCCGCGGCACTTCCCACGGCCTCGTCCACTATCACGAAGAATTTCCTCTCGACAAAGAACACGGTCCTGGTGTGAGTAAGGGCGCTGTAAGAAGGGTTGCTCAGCACAAGAACGTCGGTTCCGTTCTTGACCGTACTCTTGACCATGGCGCCCTTGCATGAAGTGACATTCTTGCCGTCAAGGGTAAGAGTGTTATGGGCGGATGTGGCCGCATATTTACTGCGGTTGGTGCCGGTGGTGTAAGTATAGCAGCCCGAATCCTGGAAGAACTTCCGGCCTCCCACATAAAGCTCGAAGGTGTTATTGTCCCACTGGCGATGCCACTTCTGAGAAGGGGTCTGGGTAGTATTCTGGAGCACCATCATGATGTCGCCTACCTCCCAGCCGCTACGCAGCACATAGTATCCGCAGTCAGGGAAATTCGCTCCCAGATGGCTAGGCTTCGCTCCCTGAGCCCTTCCTGTGGCCATCCACTGATATGCCTGATTATCAGGGAACATGGCGGTGTAACGGGCGAAATTCTTTGTCAGCACGCTGCGTGTCCATGTAGCGCAACGGGTATCAGTCATATTCACAGATGAATAATCCGGATATGTCATGTTCAGCACTACGTCACACATCTTTCCGAGGGCGTCGCGGTAAGTGACCATGTCCTTCTTTCCGTTAGCCACGGCTATCTCATTGACCATCCTGAAGTCCTCGATACTGCTGATGTGATAGTGGAAGTCGCCGTCCATGAGCCAGCCGTCGTTATAGTACTGGGCCTTGACCTCATTGTTAAGCTTATCGATTCCGCTCTGAGTCCACGCGGAAGAGTTCTTCAATTCAGGAAGAAGCAGACCGGCGGCCGCTACGGCCTGGGCCTCAGTGATAAGATGGTTGGATGTGGCTGAGTAATTCTTTATAAGGAAATCAGCATGCTCGCCTATCGTGTAAAGATACCATGCCAGATACTTAGAATCCATGCACTTAGCATCCTTGATATATTCCACGATATCACAATGGCCCAAAAGGCGGGTCGCGGTCTCAAGGCCGCGCCATGTCCAGCCGAAATTCTTCTGGTCAGAAGGCAAATTCTCCGGATAAACGCTGAAATTGACATCCACTGTAGGACGAGGATTCTGGCGCATCCAGTCAGCGAACACCTCCATGAGCCCCTCGACATATCTCTCGTCACCGCTCTGGCGATAAGCCCTCGCCTGCATAGGCATCCATTCATGACGGTTGACCTGATATCTCTGCTCCTGATCCTTAGTAGGCCAATACTGCCAGTTTATGCTCTTTCCGTCAGAAGCCAGGTAAGAATAAGGCAGCAGAGCGTCCTTGTTCTCATAGTAGTTCTTGACATAGAAACGGTAGTTATTCTCCTTAAGAGCCATCTGGGCGTAATGTAACTCGGTCTCAGTAACCGTGGCGTTCTTATAGTCGACCAAAGGGTTGACTGCGGATTTGCGAGAGAGCCAATAGGCCTTCAAAGCGTCAGCCGCTCCCTTATAATCTTCATCCTGATATGCCCTCTTGACCGCCTCCATTCCAGGAAAATCAAGATTGAGAGCCTCGAACCACGCTTTGTCAAAGTCCTTGTTCTGCTCTTTTCTTGAAGCCTGCGCCCAGTCTGAGGCTCCCTTGAACTCAGGAAAGACAAGGGCGGCCCTTCCAAGGGCGGAGCATGGAGCGGATGCCAAAGCGGCGGCGTCACGGTAGATAAAATCAAGAAGCTTCGAAGCCAGAACAGGGGTAAGAGAAGAACTCTGGAGGAAATACTCCCATGAGCTTATCTGCTTATCCAGGCGCTCTGCGCTCATTCCCGAGCCCCTTGTATAAAGGGTGTCAAAGGCGTCAATGAAAGAGTCGATGCTCTTCGCCCATGCCTTGGCGTATTTCTCATCATGAGAAGTTCTATAAGCCAATCCCATGGCCTCCGACCACGAAAGCGTCTCATCCTCATTCAATTCCTCGGCCTTTTTCTCCAAAGAAGCGTCGGCGAGAGCCTTCTGGGCAGAGCTGATCTGAGGGTTGATAAGGTTGACAGCGGGGTCGCTCACGCCCGTGCGCACCCGATAGTAATCAAGCACAGCATGGGCGGCATAGAAGTACTCCTGCTTGTCAAAATGGGCGAAAGCCTTGGAAAGAGAAGAATTCTGACGGTCAAGCGCCTCAAAAAGAGCCTTGTCCACGGACTCGTTGTCCACAACCTTCTCCACCGACGATCCGCCATTCCCGCCGGAAGTCCACTCGTCCTCTTTCTTACATGAGAACAAGCAGAGAACCAGACAAAGAGCGAATATTGTTGAGAGTCTATTTTTCATTTTCAAGTCTGTATATCGCTTCAAGGAAGTAATAATCAGCATAGTTGATAGGAACGTCTATCTCGCTATTCAAAGAAGCCGCGCCTGTGCTATGGACGAGCACGAATCCGCCGTTCTCTCCAGCCTTAGAAAGATAAGAGTCAGAGGCGAGGCTGAGGACAGTCTCCTTGGCCCAGGTCATATACTCAGAGGCGAGAGGCTCTTCGACATAGTGGCTAAGCTCGATAAGGGCGGAGGCGATGATAGCGGCGGCGGAAGCGTCCCTTGCCGGAGCCTTGCCCTTCGGAGTGTCCACGATACCGACAGTGTCGAGTTTCACTGAATCAGCGAGCTCATTGCCAGTTCCCGGAGCGTTAAGATCCCAGTAAGGAACCTTATCCTGAGGGATACCAGGGCTTGACATCAAGTAAGCGGCGATGCGCTTAGCCTGGTCGAGATATCTCTGCTCGCCTGTATAACGGTAGCATACGGTGTAGCCGTAAAGTCCCCAACCCTGGCCGCGGGCCCACGCTGAATCATCGCTGTAGCCCTGCCAAGTCTGTTTTTTCTCTATGCTGCCGTCGCTGTTGTAGCTAACGACGTGGTATGAGCTGGCGTCCTCACGGAAATGATTCTTGAGGGTATTGTCAGCGTGGGAGATGGCCACTTGCCTGTAAGAATCATCCCCTGTATAGGCGCTGGCCCAGAAAAGCATCTCGAGGTTCATCATGTTATCCACGATGACAGGATAGTTCCACTCTCCGAAATCCCATGAGCGGATAAGGCCCACCTGCGGATCGAAACGCTCGCAAAGAGTCTTGGAAGCGGTCACGACAGCTTGCGCTGAGACGCTGTCACAGAGAACCTCATGCTGCTTTCCGTAGCTGCAGAACACCATGAAACCAAGGTCGTGGGTTCCTCTGTGCTCAGGGACATCGCTAAGGCGCTCCGTGTATTTAAGGGCGGCGTCCTTATAAACTTCCTCGCCGGTGAGAAGATACTCAAGCCAGAGAGAGCCAGGGAAAAATCCGCAGGTCCAGTCAAAGTGCTTGGTCTTTCTATACCCGCCGTTCTCCATTGAACGAGGGTAGCCCGGCATGGTGTCAAACACCTCCACCTGGGTCAGAAGCTGCTCTCCAGCCCTGTCGACCGCCCTTTTAAGAGCGGCCTTCTCAGGGGTGCAAGAGGATAGGACTAATATGGCTGTCGCCAGAATAATTGAAGTTTTTTTCATAATTATCTTTCGTCAATGTTTATTCAACTGTCACATTAGCGATAGGATCTCCGGAGAACACTGTCCAGCCCTCAGGCATAGTGTTGCCCTTGACTGTAGAGGCCTCCCCTACTGTGCCGGCGCTTCCAAGAAGAGCGGAAGCGTCGCTCGCTGAGAACGTGTTACCCTCAACGGCGATAGACTTTATCTGCTTGAACATGATAAGTCCACTTGCCCACGCGGCGCCTGTCACGGTGTTATTCTTGAAGGAAATCACAAGCTCAGGAGCATTGTAAACCCCGTTTGTAAGATCAATCACAGGGATAGGAGCGGTAGCGTTAAGGGTGTTGCCCTCGAAGACATATTTGTTGGCAGTATGGCTGGTAGCGACCTTCTTGTTGAGGAACACAAGAGCGTTCGCCTTGAATGTGATCTGGCAGTTTTTGACCACGTAATTTACTGAATATGTGGCATGTACATCACGAGAGAGGGCTCCGTTACAGTTAATGACACAGTCCTCGAAGGTGTATGTGCCGTCAGCTGTAGCCTGGTTTGAAGGGAAGCCGTTATTAGAGTTGACGCAGATAATCTCCATGTTCTTGAAGGTAACATCAGCGTATGGCTGGAACTGAGACGCGGAGATAGAAGCCTTCTGCGAAGGATGACGGCTGATATAGATAGCGGAGCTAGGGAACTTGAGGTTAGCTCCTGAGCCGAAGTCCTTGGTTCCTGTAAGGAAGTGGATACCCGCCTTCTGGAAGTCAGAGTTAGACACAGAACCGAGGTCATCATTAAAGACAGCGCTGACATCATCCTTAGTGTACCTGACGCCGCCGATCTCGATATATTTTCCTGCCATGAACTCAGTGTAGAGGTCGTCGCCAGTAGCAGGATCTACGGTAGGGGTCACCTCGCCACCCTCCTCGACAAATACAGTAATAGCGGAGACCGCGATAGGACGAGCGCTTCCGACAAGGCTCATTCCCTCGAGAGTAGTCTTGCCTGCAGGAAGAGCGACAGCGAGAGTGCCACCCTGAGGAAGGATACTGAAATCATACTGGGCGGTAGAGCAGAAGTTGAAGCCGTAAGTCACCAGATCCTCTGCGCCGTCACGAAGAGTAAGCGAAGAGTCATAAATCATGCTGAGGTTATTGATAGCATGAGAAACGACGATAAGACCAGTGGCGTTATAATCGTAGAAAGTAGGGATGGTGACGCTCTGGTTATTAAGGTTCATCGCGTTGGCGAGTGTGCTGTTGTCCTTGCCGGCGGCGTCCCAACGTACATTGGCGGAGAATTTCCAGTTATAGTTATTCCCGTCGGAAGCCTTGAGGGTAGCGCTACCGTTAAGAGCAGGGGCGGAAGTAAAGACAGTAGTGAAAGAAGACTGCTGAGTAGAGCCTTCGCCGGCGATGTTGAACTTGATGTTATTAAGGGCGCTTCTCTTGAGAGAGGCCTGACCTGGAAGAGCGACTGTTCTAGTGTATGTCTTGTTAGAGGTAGATACGGTCATCTTCAGTGAGGTACCCTCCTGGATAGTGATAGGGTTGACGATGAACCATACTGGCCAGTTACCCTCAATAGCCTCAAGACCCTCAGCATAGACAGCGGTCACGGCGTTACCTTTCGCGCCGTACTCAGAGTAGCCGATAGAGTTGTTCTCATAATCCTCGGCGAGCTGGAGGTAAATCTTTCCTACAAGAGCGTCGTTAGAGGTGTTGACCTCAGGCTCCTGGTCAAGTTCGAAAGTAGCGCTATAAATTGTCTCCCCTGCAGGAAGACCGCTGACCTGGACACGAAGCGGAGCGAGGAGCCTCTTGAAGCAGTTGATCTTAGCGGTTCCAGCCTCACCATCGACATAGAACGGCTGAGCCATCATGAAATCGAAGTTAGGGTCGAAAGAGTTGGCGGCAGGATGCTGGACAGGGCTGAGAATAACGCCAGGGGCTGATTTATCAGAAACCAAGGTGATGTTCTGCTTGCTGTAGCCCGTGATAGCGTGCCAACGTTTTCCAGCGGAAGCGGCTGGAGCCGTGAAGGTATATGTCTGACCTCCGTCCGCGCTGGTGGCCCTGACAGCCTTTGACTCAGAACCCTCCATTCCGACGAGCACTGGCTTCACGACAGTCTCGCCGCTATAGTCCTCAACCTGGTCACAATAATAAAGAGCGAGAACCTCCTGACCGCTCATGTCCACACCAGTGCCAGGGGTATAGGCTGTCTTCGTGCCTTCCTCTGTCCACTCCTGGGCGCATACGGTAAGAGTAACTTTCTGGCCGTCATTTGACGGAACCACTGAATCAAAAGATGATTTCTGACAAGCCGCGAGGGATGCCGCTACGACAATCCCGGCGATAATGATGTTTTTCTTCATGGCTGGAGATTGTTTAAAGTTGGTCATCGTACAGATCCTCAAAATTGTCATCGATATGTCCGTTAGAAGCGGACCAGTCACACACTGGATTTTCTGCACACAATCCAATCAGTTCAAATTGTGGAGCTTCGTACTCCAATCTTTTTTTATCCATTTATTCTGTAATTAGTTATGTTTATTTCAGTGTCTGGTTTCAAACGGTTAAATATAGTGATTTCAAAGGACAAAAACAATAAACCGTCCCTGCTATTAAACAGGAACGGCCTATTATATATAATAAGGTAAAGCCTAGAGCTCCCAAGCGAGTGCTGAAGCGCCGAGGATAGCGGCGTCAGACTCCTTAAGCTGAGAGTAGACGATCTTGACCTTATTCTTCCAGATAGGAAGCACATTGTCGTTGAGAGCCTTCTCGATAGGAGCGTTAAGGAACTCCTTGCTACGAGCCAGACCTCCGAAGAACACGATAGCCTCAGGAGCGCTGAATGCTACGAAATCCGCGCATGAGCGACCAAGAAGGTTTCCTGTGTACTCAAACACTCTGAGAGCGAGAGCGTCGCCCTGCTTAGCGGCATCATAGACATCCTTTGAAGAGATGGTGTCACACTCACGCAGAAGTGAAGGCTCAACGCTCATCTCAAGCCACTCGCGTGCGGTACGAGCCACACCGATAGCTGAGCAATATGCCTCAAGACAGCCCTGCTTGCCGCAGTTGCACTGACGGCCGTTGTTACGTACAGCGGTAGTGTGTCCGAGCTCACCTGCGAAGCCGTCATGACCGTAAACCACCTGGCCGTTGATGACGATACCGCTACCGACACCTGTTCCGAGGGTGATCATGATGAAGTTCTTCATTCCGCGAGCGGCGCCATAAGTCATCTCACCGACAGCGGCGGCGTTAGCGTCGTTTGTCAGGGAGACAGGGATGCCGTCCATGCGCTCAGAAAGAAGCTTCGCGAACTCCACGCTTTCCTTTGCGGCCCAAGCGAGGTTAGGAGCGAAAGCGACTGTTCCGGTATAGTAGTTTCCGTTAGGAGCACCTACACCTATTCCTCTGATCTGGCCTTCCTTGCCAGCCTGAGCGATACACTTCTTGACGGCCTCAGCGAGAGCGTCAAGATAAGCGGCAGCGTCTGCGCCATAAATATCTGAACGGATTACAACCTGTGAGAGAACATCTCCACGTGCGTCAACGACGCCGATCTTGGTGGTCTGTCCACCTACGTCGATACCGACTACGAACTGCTCCATATACTAGTCTACTTTAATGTCTTTGTTAACGTTCTTGCTGCCGACCAGAGCGTAGAATACCAGGTAGCAAAGGCATGCTACGAGGAACCAATAGCTCTGTACTGAACCGATCTTGTCAGCGAGGAGACCCTGTACGAAAGGAATGATACCACCTCCGCAAACGAGAGTCATGAAGATACCTGACGCAGGAGCTGTGTACTTACCGAGTCCCTCAGCGGCGAGGTTGAAGATAGCTCCCCACATGACTGAGGTACAAAGACCGCAGAGAGTGATGAAGATAAGAGCTACAGGAAGTTCCTTGCCGAACATAGCGATCTTGGCGGCCTCAGGAGTGAACATGAAGCATACGAGGAAGAGGATAGCTACGACTGAAGTCACAGAAAGCATCATCTTAGAAGAAACCTTTCCGCCGATAGCGCCACCGCAAAGACGTCCGAGCATCATGCAGAACCAGTATGCGCCGATCATTGTACCTGTGATAGCGGCACCGATAGCAGGGATATTAGAGAAATGAAGGTTCGCTGTGTTAGGAATACCTACCTCGATACCTACATAGAAGAAGATAGCGATCGCGCCGAGGACGAAGTGACGGAATGAAAGAGGTCCGTGAGGGTCCTTAGCGACATTGCCTGCCTTACGTGCGGCCTTCTCCTCTGGAGTCTCCATGTGAGGCTCAGGAATCTTGGTCAGAGCGATGATGACAGCCGCGAGAGCGAAGATAGCCATCGCGATGATCATAGCTGGAGCGGCGTCAGCCACGGTAGCCTTGCTAGCCTCGCCTCCGATAAGATAACCGAGGAGGATAGGAGCGATAGTTCCACCGACAGAGTTGCATGAGCCGCCGAGCTGGATAAGACGGTTACCCTTGTTTCCGCCACCGCCGAGAGTGTTGAGCATAGGGTTGACGACGATGTTGAGCATACACATTGAGAAACCGGCGATGAATGCGCCGATAACATAAACGAGGAAGCTCTGCGCAGGACCTGAGATCCACTGCACGGCGACACCGACGAATCCGACGATTACAGCCGCGAGAGCGGTGAATTTATAACCTTTACGCTTGAGGATAAGGCCGGCAGGGATACCCATGCAGGCGTAAGCGATGAAGTTAGCGAGTGTTCCGAGCTGTGAGAGGGCCTTTGAAGCACCGAACTGGGCGCTTACGATGACTCCCATAGAGCCGGCGAAGTTGGTGACGAACGCGATCATGAAGAAGAGCGCGAACATCACGATAATTGCAGGAAGATTTCCTTTGTTGTTTGACATAGTATTATTGTTTGATGTGGTTTTCAACCGAAAATGGCCAGAGCGCGGAACGCTCCGGCCATATGTCGAAAGTGTTTAAAACTTATTTAACCCTTGAGCCGTACTCACGTGTCTCAGTGTTGACAGTGATTCTCTCACCCTGCTGGATGAAAAGAGGAACCATGATGATGGCGCCGGTCTCGACAGTAGCCTCCTTAAGAGCTGAAGTAGAAGCTGTATCGCCCTTGACTGCAGGCTCAGTGTAGGTGACCTCCATCTCGACGTAGGTAGGAAGCTCGCAAGTAAGACACTTCTCCTCGTCCTTATCAACCCAGAACATCATCTCTACATGCTGTCCCTCTTTCATGAGGTCAGCGTTCTCTACGAGATCCTCGCCGAGAGAGATCTGCTCGTAAGTCTCCTCATGCATGAAGTTGTAACCCTCTGTGTCCTTGTAAAGGAACTGGTATGGTCTTCTCTGGACGTCGATGACATCGATTTTAGCACCTGCTGTGAAGGTGTTCTCAAGGATACGACCGTTCTCGAGGTTGCGAAGTTTAGTTTTTACGAAAGCTGGACCTTTACCTGGCTTTACATGCTGGAACCAAACGATTGATACCGGCTTGCCGTTGAAATTCATGAAAAGTCCATTCTTGAAATCAGCTGTTGTTGCCATAAAATAATATTAAGTTTTATATGATTTGTCTATGCGTGTGCGCGTTAGCGACTACAAAAATATAAATTAGTCCGCTATCTTCAAAATTTTCTGTCCCACATCCTGCAAAAGCCACTTCGGAGTGGACGTCGCGCCACACACTCCGACACTGTCCGAAGGCTTGAACCACAGCGGGTCTATGTCCGAGGATGACTCTATATGATACGACCTCGGATTATGGTCCTTACATAGCTGGAACAGCACTTTTCCGTTGGAAGACTCCCTCCCCGCCACAAAGACGACGATGTCATGCGACGAAGCGAACTCTCCAAGTTTACAATGTCTTGAAGCCACCTGAGAACAGATTGTGTCATGGACGACAAGCTCCCCGCCCCCATGCTCCTCCATGCTCTTTTTCAAGGTCTCGCACACGATTATATACTCCGACGGACTCTTTGTCGTCTGGGAGAAAATCTCGATTCTGCCATCAAGATTGAGCTCCCCTGAGGCTAAAGCGCCCTCCAACGCGGAAAGGTTCTCTATGACCAAGGCGCGGCCGTCCGTCTGACCGACCAG
>JAKSJJ010000070.1 GCA_024398335.1 Bacteroidales bacterium
CTCCGCCGCTATAACGGAACAGCGCCTCGGTGCTCTCTACCTTGATGTCGAGCTTGGAAAGTATCTCGTCTTCGGTCAGCGCTCTATTAAGCAATTGCTCCAAGTCGGACTTCTCAAGGTGTTTAAGGACAAATACTTGACATCTTGATAGAAGAGGAGAGATAACCTCGAAAGACGGGTTTTCCGTTGTCGCTCCGATGAGTACGATTGTACCGTCCTCGGCCGCTCCGAGCAGGGCGTCTTGCTGAGATTTGCTGAAACGGTGTATCTCGTCGATGAAAAGGATAGGTGTTCCGCCAGTTCTGAAGATAGATCCGCTCTTTGCCTTGTCTATGACCTCTCTTACTTCCTTCACACCAGAGCTTACAGCGGACAGAGTATAGAATTCCCTACCAAGCATATTGGCGACAATACGTGACAAGGAGGTCTTTCCGACACCTGGAGGCCCCCACAGTATGAAGGAACTGAGGTTACCCGACTCTATCATGTTTCTTATCACGCAACCGGGTCCTACAAGATGGCTCTGACCGGCGTATTGATCGAGATTACGTGGTCTGAGTCTTTCAGGTAATGGTGCCGTAGCGTTTTGTGTAGCGAAGATGTCCCCTGCTTCTGCCATTATTCCTTAATTTTATATAAGTAACTATAAATCAATTTGTAAAACAATTATGTTTTTACTGTTAACATTTATGTTATGCGCTAACTTTTATGTAAAAACCGCTTTGTTTTTGCAAATTTAGTAAATCTTAAATCATTATTTGCTAACTTAGCGTTGCTTTGTCGCGATTTAATTCAGATGTCAAGAAGAGTCCTAATAAAGTGTATCCTCGTTGTGCTGCTGAGCTATGTTTTAGCTTCGCTTCCTCTTGGCGCGGCATCAGTTGCCGCAGACTCTTCCTCCACGTACAGACCCACCCGAGCACTCACCCATTCCATAGGTGCTGAGTTATCTTATGCGAATACTTCCTTTTTCTGGACATTTTCCTCAAGCGACAAATTCTTCCATAAGATCAATTGGACGCTAGAACAGGGGCGGATGATGTCCGGAAAGGATAAATATCCGGGCGTGATGGCGGAGTATAGCTATTGTTTCCGCCTCATAGACAAGCCTGTGCGTGCCGGAGGTGGATGGGACATGTATTTAGGGCCTGGTGTCATGGCAGGATATGTTAATGACATCAAGCATAGAAAGGGAGCGACAGTGGGGCTCAAACTGGATTGGGGCGTAAGGTATCGTAGCGTGAACGGAGTTTCTGTCGGAGTGGCTCTCTCCCCTTCTTACGCCATGCTTTTACACCGATCGGACATGGAGGTGCTGGCCTTGAGCACATATAACGGGACGATCTTGCGAAGCCTTACGCCAAGATTTACGCTTGGATATGAGCTGGGGCGTAACGGGTATGGCGAGAAGGCTTCGGACGAAGTGTCTTTACCTAAGCAGAGTCTTATCACAGCCTCTATTGAGTACGACTACGTTTGCGGAGCATTTTACAAAGAGCATTATAGTTATACTACAAATGAGGACGGATTACGCATTGACCGTCAAAATATTGGATTTAGATATACTTCTAATGCCCAGTTGCTCGCATACCTTAATTTCAATATATGCAAGTATTTCTCGTTAAGCGTGGCATCCGGTTATGAGGGGATGGCTCTCTCGCGTTCAAGGGCGATTCCATTGCTGCTAAAAGGGACGGTATACTTCAGTGGTGATCTGTCAAAGCAGGTGCTTCCATTTGTTTTCGCGGAGGCCGGCCCCGCTTTCTGCATAGATAGGAAGCTATCCCCAGTTTGCGTGCAATCCAGGGTATCTAGCGGCGCAAAAATCAGGATGAGCCGTAATCTGAGTCTGGATTTGAATGCGGGTATCCAGGTTCAGTATGCCCATCCTCTAAATGTTCCTGGCGAATCAGAAGTAGCCATAAAGCGCAGCAACTACCTTCATGGCGCCATGGTCTTCGGCCTCGCCATTTCTCTGTAACAACGCGGGGCTTTTTCTGTTCTTTCTGTCAGTCCTCGACTCCGATTTTGAATATCACAGAGTCTGGCATCTGGACCAGATAGCAACCTCCGTCAGAAGATGTGCAAACCGCGTAGTCCCCTTGGACCTTAACATAATTGAGGTCGTATGTGACTCCGTCATCTCGACGACATTTGAGTCACCTAAATTGTACACGAGATGGGAAACCCCATCCGCTATGCCCTCCGGCCTTATAAACCTCAGGCTTTTAATCATGCGTTTTGTGTTCAGGAACAGGTTGTAGTATCCACTCATGTTCCCTTCATAATAGTTTGTGCTGGCGCAGTCGAATGCGTTTTCAATACCAGGGACATCGTCAAGATGCGGCACCGGGTATGTGTTATAATATGTGTATACGACGCTCTTGCCTGTTTTGTCCTTGCCCCAATAGAAGAAATTGATGCTTCCTCCGCATTCCACCAATGCTCCCATGGAACCATGCATTTCTTCGGACTGATAGGCCTCTATTCCGCTGGAATCTACTATGACCTGCTGATTGTCATCTCCTCTGGTCGCTATGCATCTGCCGTTGACCCAGATAGACATTGAGTTATATATCGAGCAGTCGATCGGCATCTTGTCGCCGTTTCGGTCTATCACGTACCTGTCAGTGTCCGACCATCCATCCTGTACGAGCGCCACAGACATCAGTGCATTTCCAGTCGAGAAATCGGATGCGAGGCGATACTTTGTCGGGATGACGATCTTGTTGTGCTCGTCCATGTAGCCGTAGCCGTCATATCCGGCCCTTACAAGCCTCCTGCCGTTGATGAGCGGTCCTATAGCATCGATGTTTCCTGTATACACGACCTCTCCATCGGTATTGATGAGGTCTATGTCATTGGATCCGAACAAGGTCTTCTTCGCTACAGCGATCCCGTCGACGAAGTAACCGATGTGCACGTATGGAGTTTCCTTGAGGAGTATTCCGTCTGGCGGGATTATGAACCAAACGCCATCTTTTCTGGCGGCGCAGGTGCCGTCCTTGTCGCAACGATAGTCATACGCCGGGTCCCACATGAAATTGGAAAGAATCGTGCCGTTGGTCCTGTAGAACATGATCTTGTCGCCGGATGCGGTATGCTTCTTTATGGTGAAACGACCGTTAGCCATCCCGTCTATGTCATAAGGACTGGAACAACTGATAGGCATCCATTGATTTTGTACGGGCTGATATCCCTTATTTTCGTTCTGGGCGAACGCCGTCATTGTGGTGAGAACCAAAAGAATGGTAAAAAGTTTTTTCATATCTCGCATCGTCATTTCAAGGGTTTATGTCTCTTGCAAATATAGGAAATTTTTAGTCTGATTTCCCATGTCTGACAAGTAGTTATCTTAAAACGGATAACCGACTCCGAAGTGGAGGGCGAATCCGTCGCGCTTGACCCAATGTGCCGGGTTGACCCACTTTTGCTCCCTAGACGGGTCATGGATCTTAAGGCCCCAGTCCACACGGACGATAAGGAAATTGAAATCAAGCCTGAGGCCGACTCCCCAGTTAAGGGCTATACTGTCTCCGAAAGTCTTGCCATTTATGAACGCCGGAGCGTCGTCTTCATCACGATTACGCTTAAATGACCAAATGTTACCCGCGTCAACGAACACCGCTCCCTCGAACTTCCAAATGATATCGAAACGATACTCTACGTTAGCCTCGAGCCTCATGTCTCCAGTCTGGTTCGGGATGACGAAGGTAGAGTCCATAGGGGCGATGCCAGGACCCACGGAGCGCACCTGCCAACCTCTAAGGCTATTGGCTCCACCCGCGTAGAAATGCTTCTCGAAAGGCAACGCGGTAGAGTTTCCGTAGGCGTAACCCGCACCGGCGAGAATCCTTGTCGCTATCGCCTGCCCCTCTTTCTTGCCGAAAGTCCACGTACGTCCTATAGTAGCCTCAGCTCTTACATATTGCGAGAAAGGAGTATTCCAGATGATTCCGTGCCCGTCCTCGTCCTTTTTCATCACAGGCTTGAACGCGCTGAGAAGATTGCCCGCCAAATCCAGCTGGAATCTCGTGTAGAACTGCTGAGCTCCCGGATTTCCACTGGTATTTGTAGTATAATACAGAGTTCCGCCAAGACCCAAGTCGAAGTGGTTCTGGTAGGCGTTTCTCATGAAAGGGTCGTTCTTGAGGGAATTATAGAAATTCTCATCTAGTTTGGAAAGACGCACGACGCTGAGCTGGGCCGGGAACACCTGATAAGAGAAGCGGTCCCTGTATGTACCCGTGTATCCGTAAGAGGCCGAAATGATGTTCCTTGTGTACTCAGGCCTATTCTGATAGTTATAAGAAAGCTTGAAATCCGTCCTTGGCACATTCGGCCCCTTAAAGTATCTGTACGGCAGACCGAGGAAGCGAGGAAGACTCAATCCCGCGGAGACTCCCGCCTCTATCGAATGGACATCCTTATTCTTGAATTTGAACTGGAAGTTGCCCATGAATCCCAGATTCAGCCACTCTCCCCCGTGGAAGATATTCTTATGGTAATACGAGATTTGCGGCGATACTCCGAAGAGACCCGAAGAGTTGACCGAAGCCTCGAGATTTAGCTTGAATCCCTGGAGCTTCGACTGCGAAAGATTGATGGCGCAGTCCACCTTGTTGGAGTCCGCATTGGACATCTCGATACCCACGACATTGAAAACCCTCAGGGCGGACAGCCTTGAATAAGTGTTCGCGACGGCGGTCTCGCTGTAAAGGTCTCCCGGGTGTATCGTATTCAGATTCTTAAGAACTTTCTCGCTGAATTTAAGACTGTTAGGATGGGAAATCGTAACCGTTCCTATATGTGATTGCTCTAACGGCCTGGCCGCTTCCGGAGTCTCGTTACGAGTGTACTCCTTGATGCTCATGCGAAGGATGGCGGAGTCCGGGCATGTCAATGTGTCCGCCTCGAAGAAGTAATGATTCTTATTGAGACCGTAGAAACCCGTATCACGTATGTACTGGCTTGAACGGACGGTTTCCTCCTCCAATGAAGCCTCCGACAGAGAGTCGCCCTCATGGACGGTGATGTGGGTCGTGTCCGAGTCGAAAGTCTGCCCGAAGACGCCTCCCGGCACCTCCCATGTAAACTCCTTTATCGGATAACGCTTGCCCAATGTGACGCCATAATTGACCTGCACGAGCCTTCTTTTCACGGAAATGGCAGGCACCACGTCTGAGTCATAATATCCAAGATACTCAAGATGTCTCTTGATGTTCTCGGCGGAACTGTCCACAAGATCCGGGTCATAGACGACAGGGGCTCGTCCTATCTTCTGAACGAACTTGTCCCAGCCCTTACCTTTTCCGTTTGTCCAGTTATAGACGCTGAGCCAAGGAGACCATCCGAAAAGACTAGGTCCTACCTGCTGCTTGATATAAGGGTCGAGGATTCGTTCGTTGAACTTCTTGTCGTTTGTTATCGTCACCTTGTTCTTGGACAGTCTGTACTCACCCTCATGAAGCACCTTAGTGGTGCTGCATGAACACAAAAGGGCCAGCGTAGCTGAGGCGATGGCGAAGTATTTAAGTACAGAACTACCCATAATCACGCAAAAATAATAAATGTTTTGCTAAATTCGCACTCAAATATCGTAAGTATGTTAAGTAGCAACGAAATAAAGCGGATCAAGGCCCTCCAACAGAAGAAATTCCGTGACGAACAAGGATTGTTCGTTGTCGAAGGAGAGAAGATGGTCGCAGAGGTCCTAGACTCTTCTTTCGAGGTGGTCGATGTCTTCCGTGTCGAGGAGATAGGGCGTGAGGCCATGGAAAGGATCAGTTCCCTGAGCAGTCCTTCGCCGGTGTTGGCGGTGGTGCGCCAGCCAAAGTATCTTCACCAGGCTCAGATGCCCTCAAAAGGTCTTTATCTTTGTCTTGACAGCATCAGGGATCCGGGCAACATGGGCACTATCATCAGAAGCGCGGAGTGGTTCGGCGTAGAGGCCATCTTCGCCGCCAATGACAGCGTGGACATATTCAATCCAAAGGTCGTGCAGGCGACGATGGGCGCTCTTTTCCGCGTGGATTTCCACTATGTTGACTTGCCGGAGTTCTGCCGTAAGGCGAAGATCGCGGGAGCGGACATATACGGTACGTTCCTCGACGGGGAGAACATGTATGGCAAGGATCTCAGCAACGGTCTGGACAAGCCTTCATTCATCATCACAGGCAATGAGTCAAGGGGCATCAGCGAGGCTGTCGAAGAGCACGTCACGGAGCGTCTTTATATCCCTCCATATCCTGCCGACGAGCCAGGCTCAGAGTCATTGAACGCGGCCGTAGCGACCGCCCTGACATTGGCGGAATTCCGTCGCCGCACCTTATAATGGAATAATTTAGATAATCATAGTAAACGTTTTGATTATGAAAAAGATAGTATTTTCAATTCTTTGCGTCGGAGCAGTCCTTTCGGCTGTCTCCTGCCAGGAAGCGCAGCAGGGTTCGGAGGCTGCACCCCAGGCGGTGGATCTCGGTCTTAGCGTTAAATGGGCGGACATGAATGTCGGCGCCTTCGCAAGCCATCAGACAGGAGAATATTTCGCATGGAGCGAGACTTCCCAGAAGGAGGACTACGCCATCGAAGGCGAGTATAAATGGGGCAAATACACAGAGGCGGACTCCCCTGACTACGGCATGACAAAGTACAATACCACAGATTCCCTGACAGTGCTTTTGCCAGTGGACGACGCGGCGACTGCCGCATGGGGCGAGTCATGGCGTACTCCTACCATGGAAGAGTTCGAGGAGCTGCTCGATCCAGAGAAATGCTCTTGGGAATGGACTGTGCTCAAGCAAAAAGGCCCGTTCGGAAAGGTTAAGGGTTACAAGGTCACAAGTCTGGTTCCGGGCTTTGAGGGCAACAGCATCTTCCTTCCGGCTACAGGATACCGTTACCATTGCGACCGCCGCGCGGAGCTTAAGCATGTGGGCCCTAGCGGAAATTACTGGACATCAACCCGTTCTGGCAATTATCCATTCTCCGCTTATGCCGCTTATTTTACAGATGACGAGGCTCGTTGCGACTTCGCTCTTCGCTGCTTCGGACGCTGCGTAAGACCGGTCGCCGTCGAGTAAACTTCAAAAAATCGGAGTTTTATTCCCAGTCCAGGCTGAATTCTTTCGGCCTGGACATTTTTTCTTCATACACTCTTCCGAATCCGTCCATCACGATGATTTCGAGGGTGGAGCGAGGGGTGGTAGCCTTCACGGCGAAGGTGTGAGTGTTAGGCCTTGTGCGGAAGGATCCGGTGGTGTTCCCGCCTTCGGCGTATCTGAGGGCGTTGTAGGCGACAAGATGACAAGGGTCATATACATCGCCGGCGTAGCTGACCTCCAATGGGATGCGGATGGTCGGCGCGTCGTCATAGCCATAAATAAGCTCAGTCACGGAAATAGTCCAGGAAGGATCATAGTTCCAGACATTAATGTACACGAGATTGTCGCTTGAAGCTTTGTCATATCCTGCCTTGGAGGCGTCTTTGTCAATAGCCTGGGCGAATTTGTCCTTGCCAGGGAATAGGCTAGAGATGATGACGACCATGTTCATGTCATATGTCTTGAACTGCTTGTTCTCGCTCAGACCTATGCCTTTATATCTCCATGTCATTTGAGTATCTTTCACGTCATAGATGGTGTATCCCGCAGGAGAGCCGTCGCGGCTCATCTGGAAGGCGTACGGAGTGTCGGTCTTTACAAGGCGGCCGGTCCACCACCATGTCGAGCAGACAGCGTTGGCGTTATGTTCGCTGACAAGGTCGGATGGTTTGCCGGCGTTGTTTGTCATATGTGTGTCGCCTGTCACGAAGTGTACCTTATGGTTGCCAATAGCTTTTAAAAGCTCGCCAAGCATCTGGGTGCGATAGCCTGTCACCTCCCCGCTTCCAGGGGTGAATTTCAATGCTTGCATGTGCATGGAGACCACGACAGGAGCGTCAGCGCTCACATACGCCATTTCTTTCTTGACCCAATCAATCTGCTCTTTTGTAAGAGAGTTTTCACATCCGCGACCCTTGATCGTGCCGTTGTTGGTGCTGACCACATCATCCAGGACTATATAGTGAACTTTTCCGAGGTTGAAAGAATAGTATGCGGGGCCCATTTCCTTCAGATATGGAATCACTGAGTCTTTGTCGCCTATGCCTCTGTAGTCGTGATCGTGGTTGCCGATTGTATGGTAGAACGCTACCGGCTCTGTGATGACCTCATTGATGAATTTCTTGTATGCCGCAAGGTCGAAATTACAATTTTTATATCCTGATG
>JAKSJJ010000071.1 GCA_024398335.1 Bacteroidales bacterium
AGGCCCTCCTCCATCATTTGATCGACCCTGAGGTTTATCCTCTGATAAAGTTCCGCCCTTGGACGCTCCAGACCCACCTTCTCGATATTGAACGAACGCTTCTTTACTGTCGAAGTCTTGAACGAAGAGAACTTCCGCCCTGTAAGCAGACATACCTCCAACGCCCTGACAACCCTCTGCCCGTTAGCGATATCTATGCTTTCATATGACTGCGGATCCAGAGCTTTCAAGTCTAGCCTTAAAGACTCAACGCCCTCTTCCTCAAGCCGCTTTGACAAACTCGCGCGAAGCTCCATGTCGGCAGGAGGGAAATCATCCAATCCATTGCACACAGCGTCGATATAGAAACCCGAGCCGCCCGCCATGATAAGAGTGTCATGCCCCTGAGCGAAGAGATCCTCAATAAGGGCGACAGCCTCCATTTCATAAAGTCCCGCGGTGTACATCGGGTCGAATATGCTTCGGCTGTGTATAAAATAATGCCGCACAGCAGCGAGCTGAGCGGCAGATGGCACCGCGGTGCCTATTGTCATTTCCTTGAAAATCTGGCGAGAGTCACAAGATATGACAGGGGAACCATACTTCAGCGCGGACTCAATGCTATAGTCCGTCTTTCCGACAGCTGTCGGCCCGAGTATGATCTTGAGCGTCTTCAGAATCTGTAAAGGCTACTCTTCGTCCTCGTCATAGACCTCCTCGGTCTCATCGTCATCCTCGTCCTCCTCTTCTTCGTCTTCGTCCTCGTCAAAGTCCTCATCGTCATCATCCGGAAGACGTCTTTTCTCAACTGGACGATCCTCAAAGGCGACATAACCATTCTCGAACTCGATAGGATTAGGACCCTTTGTCTCGACAAGGTTAGGATATACGGCGGTCTTGTCAAGAAGACATTCCTCGACAAAGTCCATCAAGACACTTTTCTTGTTGGTCGTATCGTAGAAATACACGAAACTGTCCTGACCCTCCTGATGGAGCTGGCCCAAAGTCACCTCGTCTATTGTACCACATCCGAGGTCAACCACGCTATAGCGGGCCAGAGCGCCTCCGAACTGATCCACAGCCTTGAACAGAATCATCTGATCCTGAGGGAAATCCATGTCGGCACGCATCTGTTTGTGGAAATGATAAAGGGAAGTGTTGTCCTTCACCTCATAGACTCTGGCGAATCCTTTTATTCCTGGGAGAGAAATCTTATACTTGAGAACCATAAATGATTTTAATTTCAAAAGCGTCGCGAAGATAAGGAAATATTCCGTCCCTCGTTGCGTATTTATGCAAAAAAGACTAATTTTGACTTCTGTATGGGCGATATAGACGCGAATATAAAAGACAACTACCTCAGCATCGAGGCGCCGTGCGAGGGCTTGTTCAAGGACCAGGGCAGCAGATTCATAGCCCTGGGGTATCCCGTAAAGACAGAGCAGCAAGTCAAGGACATCGTATCCTCTTTGAGAAAGGAATATCACGACGCCCGTCACCACTGCTACGCCTATCGCCTCGGATATAAGGCAGATGTCTTCCGCTCAAGCGACGACGGAGAACCTTCCGGAAGCGCCGGACGTCCCATTCTGGGGCAGATCGAATCCGCCGGACTCAGCGATATCCTCATCGTCGTTGTCCGCTATTTCGGAGGTATTAAACTAGGAATTCCAGGTCTTATACGCGCATATAAAAGCTCTACGGCGGACGCCATAGCCTCAGCGAAAATAGTAACTCTTACCGCAACCAGACGTTTCAGGCTGGATTTCGGGTACCTGTCAATGAACGATGTGATGAAGCTGGTCAAAGACATGGGACTGGAAGTCCTTTCGCAGGATTTCGCTATGGAATGTTCGATGGAAGTGGCCGTAAGACTGTCCAAGGCGGAAAGCTTTATCCAAAAAGCGACTGATATTTCCGCATGCTCGCTAACGGAACTGTAAAATCCCGTTGAACGAACTGCAAAAATGAGTATCTTTGAGGATTGTAAAAAGTAAAGTACGAACAATTAAATAAAATGAAAAAAGTACACAATTTCAACGCGGGCCCATGCGTCCTTCCACAGGAAGCCATTGACGCTGCTATCGAGGCCCTGAAAGACTTCAGTTCTACCGGCATGTCTGTAATCGAGATCTCCCACAGAACCAAAGAGTGGGAAGCGGTGATGGACGAGTGCCGTTCGCTCTGGAAAGAACTTCTCAACATCCCTGACACACATGAGGTCCTTATGCTCGGCGGTGGAGCCAGCATGGGATTCCTCTACGCTATAATGAACTTCTTCGAGAAGAAGGCAGCTTACCTGGAGACTGGAGTATGGGCGAAAAAGGCCCTCAAAGAGGCAAAAGGCATAGCCCAGACCTGCGGTGGCGAAGCTGTCGCTGTCGCCTCATCCGCCGACAAGACCTACTGCTACATCCCTAAGGATTACACAATCCCTACCGACGCTGATTACTTCCACATCACGACCAACAACACCATCTACGGTACTGAGATCCGCTACGATATCGACAGCCCTGTGCCTCTTATCGCGGACATGTCCTCTGACATCCTCAGCCGTCCGGTGGACGTAAGCAAATACGCCCTCATCTACGGTGGAGCGCAGAAGAACGTCGGCCCTGCAGGCGTGACCTTCGCGATCGTGCGCAAGGACGCCCTCGGAAAAGTCAGCCACTACATCCCTACAATGCTCAACTTCCAGACCCATATTGACGGAGGCTCAATGTTCAACACTCCTCCTGTCTTCCCTATCTTCGTGATGAAGGAGACCCTCAAATGGCTCAAGAAAATGGGCGGAGTAGAGGCTATAAACAAGATCAATGTCAAGAAAGCGCAGATGCTCTACGACGAGATCGACCGCAACCCTCTTTTTGTCGGAACAGCCGCCAAGGAAGACCGCTCCATCATGAATGTATGCTTTGTCATGGCACCTGGCCACGAAGAGCTCCAGGACGAGTTCCTCGCTTTCGCCAAGAGCAAGGGAATGGTCGGAATCAAGGGCCACCGCAGTGTCGGAGGCTTCCGCGCAAGTCTTTACAACGCATGCCCTGTGGAGAGCGTCGAGGCGCTTATCGCATGTATGCAGGAATTTGAACAGCTCCATAAATAAAAGACAGTCATGAAAGTATTGCTCGCTACACAAAAGCCATTCGCCGCGGCCGCTGTCGCAGGTATAAGGCAAATAGTTGAAGAAAACGGACATGAACTCGTCCTTTTAGAGAAATATGCCGCGCAGGAGGACTTCGTCGCCGCAGTCGCTGACGTTGACGCTATCATCGTCCGCTCCGACAAAGTTACCGCCGAGGTGGTCGCCGCCGCTCCGAAACTTAAGATAGTCGTCCGCGCAGGCGCAGGCTTTGACAACCTCGACCTCGCCGCTTGCACAGAGCACAAGGTCGTCGCTATGAACACCCCTGGCCAGAACTCAAACGCTGTCGCTGAGCTCGCCATCGCCATGATGATTTTCATGGCAAGAGGACAGTTCACCCCTGCTACAGGCTCCGAGATCCAGGGTAAGACCCTCGGAATCCAGGCATTCGGCAATGTCGGACGTCTTGTAGGCGCGAAGGCTAAAGCCCTTGGCATGAGCGTAAAGGCCATAGATCCATTCCTTCCGGCAGAGAAGATCGTGGAAGGCGGAGCAGAGCCTGCCTCAAGCCTCGAGGAGCTTTACTCTACTTGTGACTATGTCTCGATACATATCCCTGCTACTCCTCAGACAATAGGAAGCATAGGATACGATCTTATCACAAAGATGCCTAAGGGAGCGACCCTTATCAACACAGCCCGCAAGGAAGTCATCGACGAGGCCGGCCTTGAGAAGGCCCTCGAGGAAAGAAGCGACCTTAAATATGTCGCTGACGTCGCCCCTGACAACCTCGCCGCCCTCCAGGAGAAGTTCGGCCTCAGAGTATTCGCCACTCCTAAGAAAATGGGAGCGCAGACACAGGAGGCCAACGTAAACGCGGGACTCGCCGCCGCTAGACAGATCTGCGCGTTCTTCGCGACAGGAGAAACCCGCTTCCAACTTAACAAGTAAAGAACAACAAGTTTATGGTACGCGTAAAACCTTTCGCGGCTATCAGGCCGCCAAAAGAGATAGTAAAAGAAGTCGCCGCAAGGCCATATGATGTGCTCAACTCCAAGGAAGCGCAGGCTGAGGCTGGTGAGAAGTCACTTCTTCACATCACTAAGCCCGAGATAGACTTCGATCCTATCGCCGACGAGCACAGTCAGCCGGTATATGACAAGGCAGTGGAGAATTTCAAGCTCTGGCAGAAGAACGGATGGCTGGTAAGAGAGAGTAAGCCTTGCTACTATATCTACGCCCAGACCATGGAGGGACGTACCCAGTACGGCTTTGTCCTCTGCGCCCACACCGACGACTACGCCAGCGGAAAGATCAAGAAACACGAGCTTACCCGTAAGGATAAGGAAGACGACCGCATGATACATGTGCGTATACAGAACGCCAACATCGAGCCAGTTTTCTTCTCTTTCCCCGATAACGAGCAGCTCTCGAAGATCATCGCCGACACCATCGCGAAGGAGCCCGAGTACGATTTCGTGGCCGAGGACGGCTTCGGACATCATTTCTGGGTCATTGACGACGACGCTCTTATCCAGAAGATAAGCGACATCTTCCAGAATGACGTACCTGCTTTCTATGTAGCAGACGGCCATCATAGGACAGCGGCAGCCGCGAGAGTAGGCGCCGAGAAGAGAGAGAATAACCCCTCTCACACAGGTGACGAGGAATATAACTTCTTCATGGCGGTCTGCTTCCCTGAGAGCCAGCTTAAGATCATAGACTACAACAGAGTCGTCAAGGACCTTAACGGACTGAGCGCCGAGGAGCTTCTCAAGGCCCTGGAGGAAGATTTCACCGTATCACTGGTGAGCAAGCCTCGCTGCGGCAGAGCCGCCAAGCCATATCGTCCGGAGAAACTGCATAACTTCTCTATGTATCTTGAAGGAAAGTGGTACAGCCTTGAGGCTAAGGAAGGACGCTACGACGACAACGACCCTATCGGAGTCCTCGACGTCACTATCCTAAGCCAGCTCGTCCTCGACAAGATTCTCGGAATCAAGGATCTCCGCACAGACAAGAGAATCGACTTTGTCGGAGGCATCAGAGGTCTTGGAGAACTCAGCAGAAGAGTTGACTCCGGAGAGATGAAGGTGGCTTTCGCGCTTTACCCTGTGTCCATGAAGCAGCTCGTAGATATCGCCGACAGCGGCAATATCATGCCTCCTAAGACTACATGGTTCGAGCCTAAGCTCCGCTCAGGACTCGCCATCCACAGCCTTGATTAAGACTCTGATTTAGGAAGACGGATAAGGAAACAAGCTCCGTCAAGAGAATAGGATTTGCGGTAGAGAATTTCTCCACCGCATTTTTCTATTATGCTGCGGCTGATCGCGAGACCCAGTCCGGAACCGCTGGATTTGGTCGTGAACTTAGGATTGAATACCTTGTCCACGTTCTCAGCAGGGACGCCTGGTCCATTATCCTCGACAGCGATCTCGTACCAACCCTCACGGGAGCTCTCACGAAGAAGCATACGCACGATTCCAGGGGTGATCTCCTCTCCCCTTTCCTTCTCATCCTCCTGCATAATTTCAAGAGCCTGTACGGCATTGGTGAGCAGGTTGACAATAACTCGGGTGAGCTGAGGTTTCGGCCCCATAATGACAGCGTCCGGGGTGCCTATATACTCAATCGAGATATTCTCTTTATTGTCAAAGAGCAGGGTCTGACTTGAAAGCAACTCGTCCAGATTTATTTCGACAGGGCTTTCAGAATAGAGTTTGGCGAAGTCAGAGAACTCATTAGCCGTCGAGGCGAGAATATTTATCTGGTCCATCAGAATCTTCGATATATCATCGAATTTCTCCGTCCAGCTCGAATCATTCTTCTGCTTAAGACGTATCAATCTCTGGATAGCGAGCATCATAGGAGTGAGCGGATTCTTGATCTCATGAGCCACCTGACGGGCCATCTCGCTCCACGCGTTATCTCTCTCCGTACGGGCCAGTATCTTATTACTTTCGGCCAGGTCATGAATCATCCTGTTATAAGAGTCGATCAGCGGAGTAAGCTCGTCATTTCTGTCATACTCAATACTTTCCAGTCCGTCCTGGGTGACTCGCTGCATCCTCTGAGTGACCTCGGACAGAGGGGCGAAGATCCTGGCGATGACTCTTCGCGCGACCGTAGTGAAGAACACCATCAAGGCGAACACGATCAGAATCATCAGCACGGCATGAGGTATGGCCTCCTGCACAAGGTTAGTCATCTGCGTGAACGGACTACTCAGGATAGCGACCATCTCGTCGTCACGGTTGAAAATAGGGGCATACAGGCCGTAATACTGCCTTCCTTCGAAATTCTCCTTCTGGATAAGCAGACGCTGGTTATTATGAACAATCTCCCTATACGCGTTATCATCCATTCTAGGCGAGAGCATCTGCTTTCCGAACACGTCCGGAACGGTCGATAGGAATACTTGGCCGCCGAGCGTATAAAGGTTGATATCCGAGCGGGTGATAGAGGAAATCTCCACGATATTGTTTCGGAACTCCTGGTTGAGAAGGTCCCTTTCCGAGCCCGCGTCCTGGCAGACAGACTCCACCATTGTCTGTATCGTACTGATACGAGAAGACATCATGTCGTAACTGTCCGAGGTGTTTCTGTCAAAGACGAACTTGATACTGATGACCGCCAGTATCATAAGAGCGAAGAACAAGGCGGCGATCATAAGATTCACGATACGCCTCTTGAAATAACTTCTAGCTCCGTCACGTCTTTGTTTTCTGTGGCGTATAGTCAAAGGGAACAAAAGCAGTCCGACCAAGGCCACCAGGGTAAGACTACCCGACAAGACAGGCAGCACGCCCTTTCGAGGACGGGAAACTATGATCACCTCCGTCGGAGAGACTTTGCAGATAAAATGGATGAATTGACGAGTCCTGAAATACTCCCTGCCTTCGGTGACATATTTACGATAACTCTGGGGAGCCACAGTAGGATAAGGATATGTACCCCTGTACGATACCAACTTGTCCTCAACATACTTGGCATATGAGTACTGCGGCGGGATCATCGCCCCGGTGAGCTTGGAGCTAGGGGTGAAGACGCTGAAATATCCGTTATCTTCTCTATTGGAACGAGATAGAATCTCTATCAGCACCTTAGTCTGTTCCACGGCGGGATTGACAGGGTTGTCATACGTGAACATCGCGGCGTAGCTTGACTTTCCGCTCATTCCCGAGATGCAGACAAACCTTGAGTCATCCGCCAGGAAGGATCCGCCGGAGAGCTTACGGCTGAAAAGCATCATGCAATCCAAGTCATTCGCCGCGCAGATTGACACCTTGACAGAATACTCGTCGGAATACTGGTACAGATAATTATCCAGCAGACGGTTAGTTATAATCACGCCCGCGTTGTCCATACCAGAGGCTATGCTGATGACCTCATCCTGTGCGATTGAGGACTCCAGACCGCGAAGAGACAACTCTAGCGAAAGGTTCCTGTCAACGCTCAGACGGTTAGCCCAGACCTGCACGCTGCTTCTTTCTTTCTTAAAACCGGCGGAGCCCGAAATAAGAAACATCGTCAAGGCTATGATTACGGACGCTACAGTTACCGTTCTTCTTGACAATAGCTCTATGTTCACATGCCAAATCTCAGAGGCTACACCGGAGGCTATCTGCAGAAGCATCAGGGCGGAGCCCATAAGGAAAGTATAACTCAGCAGCGACAAAAGGGAATAACCGACGCCCGGACTCAGCCATTGGATCTCAAGCAGAATCGAGGAGTTCAGAATAAGGCTTCTCAAGGTGGCGACGCTGTAAACGACGATTCCGACGGCGAGGACCACAAACAAAGCGAGCGACAGATAAGCGACCACCCTGTCACGCCTTTTAATAAAAGATATAATAGAGGCGCGGGAAAAGAACAGCGCCGCGCACACGAGTACGATGAAAATATTGAGAAGCAGAAGAGACCCGAAGGACGAAAGGAAGGCGTCGCCAGCATATATCGCAGGAGAGAAAATCTCCGAACTGGTGGCCATCTGCGTCCCCCATCTGTAGCAGACTATATAACTCACAGTAAGAAAGGCGAGAAGGGCAAGGAAGGCCTTCCAATCCTTTCTTCTAAAGAATAAAGCCAACGAGGCGAGCACGAAAAGGCCCATAGCCAGCCAGCGGTAAAGGTTTCCCTCAAGCAGGAGCTCGTCATCAGA
>JAKSJJ010000072.1 GCA_024398335.1 Bacteroidales bacterium
TCTCCTGTCCGAGCCATACGCCGCCGCCAAAGCCCGCTGAACCGTTAGCAGGATCTTTGAGAGCCTTGTTGTAACGGATGAAACCGCCCTCGCTATAGGTCATGACCGCGCCGTTGATAAGGCCTATGCCGCCTCCGAGAAGAGCGGTGTTGCTTTCGATCCTACCGCCAGTCATGTTCACCTTGGCGGATGTACCCTGGGCGAACACGGCGCCGCCCTTTCCGCCGGCTGACTCATTGTATTGGAGTTCTGAACCAGAAATGTTCAAGGTGTTGTCATTATCCACGAAGATAGCGCCACCGTTCCACTGGGATATGTTGGTCTGGATGCTTCCGCCTTTGAGGTTGACTGTTGCCTTGGTGTCTCTTCTTACGAACATGAACGCTCCGAAGGTGCTGCGGTTAGTCTCAGTGTTGACGTTGTTGATGTTGATGGTAGAGCTTGCCGCATTGACATAGATGCCACCACCCTTGCCGGCGTGGTTGTTCCTGAACATACCTCCGCTTACGGTAAGTGTCGCATTAGCGCAACCGACGTAGAGTCCTCCGCCCCATCCGTCTTCCCATGTGCTGGAGTCCGAAGGAGTGAAACTTCCTGCGGAATTGTTCTGGAACACTCCTGCGCTGATGGTGTGGTTTTGTGCACCCTCTTTGATGTATACGCCGCCTCCGTCGTTATTCGCATGGTTGTTTTCGATGCGTCCTTCGCTCATGGTGAACTTGCCGTTCTCGACGTAGAGACCGCCTCCTCTGACTGCTCTGTTGCCGAAAAGAGACGCTTGTTTTCCGTTAATTAAGAACTCTCCGGACTTGAGGTAGACGCCGCCACCGTGGTTGCTGGCCTCGTTTTGTCCTATCGTTCCGTCGGTGAATGTGATGTTACCGCCCGCATTGTAGATACCGCCTCCCTCGGAAGGGGTTTTGTTGCTGCTGACCCATCCGCCAAGGATTTTAACATTGCCACCTTCTACATAAATGCCTGCGCCCTGGCTGCTGCATGAGTTGCCCGAAACATTGGCAGTGTTCTTCATGGTGAAAATGTCGTAATTAGAGCCGTTAGCCGCGAGGTAGATGCCGCCGCCGTATGTGGCAGCCTGGTTACCCGTGATGCTTCCGCCTTCCATGGTGACCTTGGATCCTGCGGCTACATAGATACCACCTCCGATACCGCCAGCGGTATTCGCCTTGTTGTTCTGTATGAGCGCACCCTCACCGATAGTTATCTGACCCGAGCCTCCCGCGGTACCGGCTACGTATAGTCCAGCGCCTCTGTTGGCTGTGGATGAGGTAATTGTATGATCGCGGATGGTGACTTTGTTGATAGTGGCTGACGCGTAGTCGGCTACTACGACGCCTGTACCTCCGTAGTTTGTTGTATGGTTATTGTAGATATCAGTGCCTCCGTCCAGGACGATCGTTGAATTCCTCCACCAGCAATATACGCCGCCGCCCCATTCTCTGGCGGTGTTGTCGTAAATCTTTGTTCCCTTGATCTCGCAGCGTGCTGTGCCATAAACATCGGTAGGGCTGCCGCTAGTGCCTGGGACATAGCTGTTCAGGGATGAGACGAATACCGCGCCGCCTCGACCGCCTGCCTCGCAACCATGAATCGACCCGCCGTTGATGTAGATCGTACCAGTCTGGTGAGCAGCTACGGCGCCGCCCATGTAGCTCTTGCCGCCCCAGATCTCGCAGTCGTTGAGGGTAAGGGTACCTTCCACTCTCGCGGCGGATCCCATTCTCTCGTAACCGCCATTGGTGGACGAGTTTCCGTTGTCATCAACGCTGGCTCCTGTCTGTCTGGAGAAATTCACGAACTTAGCGTTGCTGATCTCAGCGACGCCTCCCTGGTGTACGCGTATGCACTCATAACCTTTTGCCTGACCCCAGCCGTCGAACTGCAAGGTTCCAGTATAGCCTGGGGCGCGGCGTACGATAAGTTTAGCTCCGCTCTCCACTACGAAAAAACAAGGTCTGAATATGCCTGTGTTATACCACGCCCACTTGACATTGTCGTTGGTGCAGATCTCGAGAATGAACACGGCGCCGCTTTTGAGGGTGATGGTGCCGTTCTGGGTATATGCTACCTGGTCATTGCCCTTGCTGCCGAGGTGATAGATGAACTTACCTGTGACATTGCTGCCCCATGTATCTCCGAAATTGGAACGTCCGTCCGGGTAGTTTTCTACAGTAAATCCTTCTTCGTCAGAATGCGAGGTCGGCCACTGCGCGGAAGCGCTGAATGATGCCGCGAGCAGCGCGAGAGTCGCGAATATGATTTTTATGTTCTTCATGTCTGTGTTCCTTGTTTAGTTCTTTCGGGTTGATGACATCCATGCGATAGCCGCGGCATTCCATCCTGCGGCTGTGACTTTCGCCTTGTCAGGATCTGCCTCGATGGCCTGGCTGACGATAACGAGTTCGATTCTTCCATCGGCTGGGAGCTCGTGCTTGCTCAGGTCCGGAGTAGCAGGTCTAGCATATCTCTCAAAGAGGTTGCATGCGGTAGCCTCTCCTTCTGGTACAGGATACTTATAGTAATAGGTCTCGCTATCCGCGTCATAGAACCAGAAGTCACTGAAATTGGCGGCGAACTCAAATGCGAGCTCTGAACCGAGGATAGGAGCCATGATGATGCCGTTCGCATCCACCCAGTTGGCTACTACGTTAGCACGGATGTAGACGTCTGAGTAGTTTGTGTTTGAAACCGTCGCGTTGGTGGCCACGGTAGCGTCGTCGGTGCTGCCTACCTCGATTGTTACTCCTGTGTAGTTGTCGCTAGGGGTGCTGACTTTGAATGTAAGAACCTTGCCGGCATATATTGACCAGTCTTTGACGGTAGATTTGCCTATCTTGAACTCGATAGGGTGTATGCGGCCCTCGATCTCGATCTTGAAGACCGCGTCTTCGCTGAGTACCTGAGGAATGATCATGAAGGTCTTGCTGCCGTCTGCGCTGCCGTCAAGGGATATCGTTCCGGTCTCGTCATCGCTGAGTTCCGTGTAGAAATCCTGCTTGAAAGAGACCTTGTCGCTGTGGTTTTTCCATACGAAGCCGCCGTCCTCGCTGAATTCGCCGTCACCTGCGGCATAGAAGTTCTCAAGGCTGATGTTGGAGATGGTGCAGCCCTTGATGTTTCCGCGTACAAATTTTACGGCTGTCAGGGCGTGCTTGAAGTTGATGTGTACGGAAGTGCTCTGCGCGGTGTTCTGGGTCTTGATGCCGAAGAGGATATCATCCTGATTGACAGCGTCATTGTATCCCTTTGTATTGTGCTGCTGGGCAAGGTGGAAACTTGCCTTCGCGCCTTTGTTCCAGTTGATAGCGCTCAATGAGCTTGATGGAACGTATGAGCAGAAAGTGAGGTTTCCTTCGTCGACAGGCCAAAAATAAGGACCTCCGTTAAGTTCCCATGAGCTGCTGCCATAAGTTACCGTGACATTGCCCATAGACCTTCCGTCGATGTGCTTGTAGTCTGTATCGTAACTGTCGTAAGCATAGACAGCACCGTCCTTGAAAACGGAAAGATTGAATCCTGTGGAGCCTATTCGCTCGGCGATATTCGAGCTTGTCAAGACTACTCCCTTGGTAGAAGGGGCCTGCGTGTCGAAATCCGAGATAAGGGCCGTGAGGACAAGCGTGTCGCCATCCTCTGTCTCTACAGGAATGTTGAAGATTTCATGGCTGCCGGCCAATCCGGCTTTAGTCAGTTCCGCGTTGTCGACGACTACCGATATGGTGTCCTTCGGATGTCTGGCGCGTCCGCCATCGCGCTGGCATGAAGTCATCATAGCTACAGCGACGAACGCCAGGAAAATTCCATGAATAGCGTGTCTTTTCATTTACTATAATTTTTTCTGTCCCAGTCGGGAATTTGGTTAGCAAAACAAGCCGCGAATATAGCTATTTTTCCCTATATTTGTCATTCAAAATTACTCACTTATGAAAAGATTTATACTTCTCAGTATAATATATGTTATGTCAATCGCTTGTACTGATAAAAACGCTAAGATAGTCAACGAACTTTATGATCGTATGAGCGAGCCCGAGCGCATCGCTCAGCTCAGGGCAGCTTATTTGAATGATTATTTCCTTCCCGAAGGAGATAATCATTCCGGAAGCCTCGACACAGCCAAATGCGCCAGGGAGCTTTCCAATGGTATAGGACATTTTTCCCAGTATGCCAGTTCAATGTCATGTGAACCGGAGCTGATAAGGGACAGAGTCGCCGCTATGCAGGAATGGCTTATCGCCAATACGCCTAACGGCATCCCTGCTCTTTTCCATGAGGAGGCGCTCAGCGGCGTCTGCGTGCGCGGCGCTACTGTATATCCTCAGCAGATCGGCCTCGCTTGCTCGTTCAATCCGCTTTTGGCTCAGCAGAAGACTTTCCAGACAGGCCGTACTCTTAGAAAGATAGGAGGTATGTTGGCGCTTTCGCCAATGGTGGATGTCGTGCGTGACCCTTCATTCAACCGTCTGGAAGAGTCATACGGCGAGGATGCTTATCTGGGCGCGGTGATGGGAACCGCTTTTGTCCGTGGCCTCCAGAAAGATGGGTTCAAGGCGGGCGTAGGAGCATGCAGCAAGCATTTTCTCGGATATGGCGGAGGCGGAGCTGCTCCTCAAAAGGAACTCATGGAGGAGATACTCCTGCCGCATGAGACCATTATTCGCCTTGGCGGAAGCAAGGTCGTTATGACTGGCTACCATGACATCGATGGAACTAAGTGTGTAGCGAACTCCTTCATCCAGCAAAGAATCCTGAGAGATTATCTCGGCTTTGACGGAATGATGGTCAGCGACTATGGCGCGGTAGATCAGATTCCTGACTATCAGACGGATATGGAAAGGGGAGCGGCGGCTATCATGGCAGGTAATGACGTCGATTTCCCTAAGGGACAGTCATACGCTTATCTTGACGAGGCGCTCCAGAAAGGACTTGTCTCGCAGGAGGCTCTCGAAAGGGCTGTCAAGCAGGTGCTCGCTTATAAACTACGTGCGGGACTCTTGGATAAGACCCCGGTCCTCTATCAGGAGGGTGACATTGAGTTTGATACTCCTTCTGAGCGTCAGATAGCATACGAGCTGGCCTCAGAGAGCGTTGTTTTGTTGGAAAATAACGGAGTGCTTCCTTTGAAGGCTCCTCAGGAGATATTCCTCACAGGTCCGAACGCGAACTCTATGTGGTCTATGCTCGGAGATTATTCATTCCATTCAATGCGTTTTTTCTGGCAGAGGCAGATAGAGAGTGAGCTTCATCCTGTGATTGTCACATTGAAGGACGGAATGGAGGCGAGAATGCCAGAAGGCCTCGGCCTGTCATACAGCCGTGGCTGCGACTGGACGGAGGAAGTGGAGACCATCATAGAAGAGGGCGGTGACGAGCGTGCCCAGTACATGCGCAGCATACTTGACCGCAAGGTCTCAAATCCGGATCCGGTGGATATGAAGGAGGCCCTCGCCATGGCGTCAAAAAGCGATGTCATCATCGCGGCGATGGGAGAAAATGTGATCCTTTGCGGAGAGAACCGCGACCGTACGAGCCTTTATCTGCCAGGAAAGCAGGAGGAGTACCTCGAGAGCCTCATCGCTACGGGTAAGCCGGTGGTTCTTGTGCTGTTCGGCGGCAGGGCGCAGGTTATCTCCCGTATCGCTGATAAATGCGCGGCGGTCATTCAGGCGTGGTATCCGGGCGAGGAGGGCGGAAACGCCCTGGCGGATATTCTTTATGGAGCAGTCAGCCCGTCAGGAAAACTGAGTGTCAGCTACCCTCGCGAGCCTATTCACGGCAGACTTTGCTATAATGATTCTATTACTCTGGACGAGAGGGTTCAGTGGCCATTCGGCTATGGTCTCAGTTATTCAAGCTTTGAGTATTCAGACCTTATGATCGACAAGGAGGTAAAGACCTCGGCTAAATGTGTAAGCCTCTCATTCTCAGTTACTAATACTGGAAATGTCCAGGCAGACGAGATAGTCCAGGTGTATCTTTCACCGACCCAGGATAACAACCAGCTCCGTCCTATCCAGCTTCAGGGCTTCGCGAGAGTCTCATTGGCCCCGGGGGAGACCAAGCGTGTGGGATTCAATCTATGGAATGAGCAGTTCGGCTACTTCTCTGACTGGAAATGGAACATCGCTCCTGGCCGCTATGTCGTCAAGGTCGGCGCCTCTTCAAATGACATTCGCCTCAGTGGTGAGGTTGAATTGAAAGGAGCGCCCGTTGTCAAGGCGCTCCGTGAGAAGTATTTCTCAGAACAGTTTTAAGATATCCTCTATCTGCGAGAGTTCCTCATCGCTGAAGCAGCTGTGACCGGCTGCTTTGAGGTTGTCTTTTAGCTGATCTACGCTGCTCGCTCCTACTATGACAGAAGTGACTCTCTGGTCTTTAAGCACCCAGCTGAGCGCCATCTGCGCGAGGCTTTGTCCTCTTCTTTGAGCGATGGCGTCAAGTTTTTTCAGGTTTTCTACGACCTCACGGGTGATGCTTGCTGATTTAAGTGTGCGATCCTTTGAGGCTCTTGAACCCTCCGGGATGCCCTTGAAGTATCTGTCAGTGAGCAGTCCTTGAGCCAGAGGAGAGAAGGCTATGTAGCCCGATCCAGCCTCGGCTGTGCAGTCAAGTATGCCTTCTGTCTCGGCGGTGCGCACAAACATATTATATTTTCCCTGGTGAAGGACGCAGCGAACATCTCTGCTCTGCAGGTAATTATAGGCCTCAATCGCCTTGTCATGAGGATAGTTGGAGATACCTGCGTAAAGAGTTTTTCCGCTTCTTACGATGTCCACAAGCGCCTGCATTGTCTCCTCGAGCGGAGTCTGGGCGTCGTATCTGTGGGAGTAGAATATATCCACGTAGTCAAGATTCATCCTCTTGAGACTCTGGTCCAGGCTGGCGAAAAGATATTTCCTTGATCCTCCTATACCGTATGGTCCCGGCCACATATCATATCCCGCCTTGGTGGAGATTACCATCTCGTCGCGGTATGGCTTGAGATCTTTAGCGAAAACCTGCCCGAAAGTGCTCTCGGCGCTTCCGTACGAAGGGCCGTAGTTGTTGGCGAGGTCGAAATGAGTCACGCCGTTATCGAATGCCGCGAGAAGAATATCCCTGCTGCGCTCAAGTGGGGCGGTGTCTCCGAAGTTATGCCAAAGACCTAGCGAGATCTCTGGAAGCAGAAGACCGCTTTTCCCTGCGCGGCGATACTGCATTTTATTCTCATAGCGGTCATCTGCCGCCTTGTAAAGAGGATTTATCATAATTCAAGTTTTATTGTTTCTCCTGTGTATGTGACTGTCTTAGTAGGATGGGTCTCGATGCCGATTCTGATTCGGACAGTTATTTCTCTGCTTTGAGTCATGAGGGCGAACTCTCCCTCTCTTTTTTCTATTGTAAGAGTCCTCTCCTCGGCGTTCCATTTGACCGGTATGCGGGCGAAGGCTCCCTTCTCGTAGTTGTAGTTAACGCCCTCGTCCTCGTAGATAGTGAACTGAGCGTCCTGTCCGCCGTAAACATCTATATAAAGATGATCCTGGGCCTGGGCTGTGCTCTGCACGAGATCACCGCTTACGATAATCTGTCCGTCACGGGCGTAGAGAGGAATATACTCGTAAGGAGCTTTGGCTGTAATAGTCTGTCCTCCAGGGATATACTCTCCGCTATTGAGGTCATACCATCCTCCCTGCGGCAGATAGACGCTTCTTTCCCTGGCGCCATACTCATAGACAGGGCATACCATGATGGCGTCTCCGAAGAGATACTGGTCGCTGATGGAGCGCGCCTTGGCGTCGTCGGTGAAGTCCATGACAAGAGGGCGCATGATCGTGTAATCATCAAAATGTACCTTCGCTGTCAAAGAGTAGATATATGGCATCAGACGGTAGCGGCTCTGATCGACGGCGAGGATAGCCTTGAAGCATTCGTCACCCTCCGGCGCGATGTTCCAAGGTTCTCTGAGTGGGAATTGTCCATGGGCCCTGTAGAGAGGGGAGAATACACCCCACTGGTGCCATCTGACGTTCATCTCCCTCCACTCCTTGAGGTCCTCGCTTACCTTTCCTGTCTGGTCGAAA
>JAKSJJ010000073.1 GCA_024398335.1 Bacteroidales bacterium
CCTCCTCGTTATCAATACCTTTTTTATAATCCCACCAATCGCTCAGCAGGTTTCCGGCCGCATGGAATACGATCATTCCGAGCAGTGCCAGGACGACACATGGCCAATAAACGCTGGCGCCCTTCCAGAAAAGATAGAATGTCGTCACTACAACAGGCATGGCGGACATAGGGAAAGACCATGGACGGGTAGCGATAGCCCAATCTTTCAATGAGTGTTTCATCGTTGTAAATAAGGTTATTTAGACGGTTCTGAGAAATTACATCCGAAAGGAAGCAGAGCGAATCCCGCCAGTTTAAAATGCTGGAGTCCGAACGGAATGCCGATAATAGTAATACAGAAGATAACGCCGAGGATGAGATGAGAGACAGCCAGTTCCCAACCGAACAATAAAGCCCAGAGGATGTTGAATCCGACAGTAAGACAACCCTTAGCGGGATTCATCGTCACCTCTTTGCCGAACGGCCAAAGAGCGAAAAGTCCCAGTTGCATGACCTTGTATCCGAACGGGATGCCAACGATAGTAAGACAAAGCAGCAATCCGGCGAGAATATATCCCAAACACAAGAAAAGGCCTCCGAAAATGACCCAGATAATATTTCCTATAAGTTTCATGAGTATATTTTAAATTACGGCGCCCCAAGCACGGAGAGTGCTCACGAGCTCTTCTACGTTAATATTCTGTACACTGACACCATTAAGAGCCGACATCGCCGCCGCGGCTCCCGCGGCCTGTCCCGTACCCATGCAGCTTCCCATCACGCGGAGTGAGGCGAGCGCCTGACGGTCGGTAGAGATGCAACGTCCCGCGACGAGAAGATTAGGATAGTCCTCGGCGATAAGCGCCCTGTATGGAACATATGCGGGCTGCTCGAGATCTATTCTTATCTGCCCGGCGCCCGAGCTCGCATGAATGTCGATAGGATGGATACCGCGGGAAATGCTGTCCTCGTAATGGAAAGCGTTCACGTACTCGTCAGCCGTGACAGTGTGAACGCCTTTTATACGGCGTGATTCCCTTATGCCTGCCTGAGGCGCGGTGGCGCTCACATAGCAATCCTTGAATTCCACAAAATTCTCCTTGAGAAGCTTCACGAACGTGAAAATATCCTCACGGAGCTGGCACTCCGCCCTTGTGAAATCCCTGTTATCCAAAGAATTGGCGGCGGCACGGGTGATATTGACAGCGACGCTCCCCTTTCTTAGCACATTATTGAACCACGGACCTCCGAAGTCCGGGATATCCGCCCCCGCTTCTTTCATAGCAAGGAGTTTTTCCCTGACTGGGCGACATTGGCTAGGGCCATTAAGGCCATTATGATACATGCAATATTTGAGAAGTTCGCTCTCTGTGTCAACGCCGGAAAGGATGAAGCAGAACGACGAAGGCTGGACGTCCCCGTCAGGATTGTCCTGCATAGGGACCTGGCAAAGGTTCGCTAGGTCGCCGTCGCCCGTACAGTCAATGAAAGTCTTAGCCTTAAGGCTCTCAAATCCGTTCTTGTTCTCTATGATGACGCTCTCTATCTTCTTGCCCGAACACTCGCAGCCCACCAAGGTCGAATGCATGTACATATCCACGCCAGCCTCGAGCACCATCCTCTGAGTCAGGAGTTTATAAAGCTCCACATCAAAGTCTATATTGGCCTTAGGCCACTCGATGAAGGCCCCGCCCATGCTCTCAAGCCTCGTGACGAACTCCCACGGAATGCCGCCGATGACAAGATCGCCCTTGAATGCATAAACACTCAAAGGGGCGACAAAACCTGTCTTAGCCATGCCTCCGAGGAAGCCGTAACGCTCGATTATAGCGACCTTCGCTCCCTTACGAGCCGCCGCGATCGCTGATATGAATCCCGCAGGGCCGCCTCCGCAGACGACAACGTCATACTCGCCCGCTACTGGCGCAGGAGCCTTGATGTTCTCCGAAGAAGAACCCTCGCACGAAGAAAGCAAAGACGGAGCGGCAGCCAGAGCGAAAATCCCGGCAGCGCCCTCCTTAAGAAAAAGTCTTCTTGATACCATGTCGTACATTTAATACCCAGAAAGCAAAGGTAATAAAAAAAAGCGAGCCCCCAAGAGCCCGCTATTATGAGTTATGCACAGAACGGATGTTTACAAAGTAGTATAACCCGATTTAGCCGTAAAAGAACTAGACAGGCCGCTTACTGTTCCATCCTGATAGAAATACTTGCCGAACACCTGCGTCGCTCCTGAAGGCGCGGACGAGACGACACCATATTTGTAGGTCTGTCCTTCCGTCAAAGGAGCGCTGACAAGAGAATAGTTCGTGCTCAGAGCGCGTGGGATGTAGCAGCTCATCACTACTTTTCCCGAAGCGTCAGTGATCGTGAAATAGCCAACGGAAGCCGCTTTATTCCACATGAAAGTAGGCTGAGAGCACACAGGATTCGACCCTGTCGTCGTGCCGCCGCCTCCCCAACTTCCGCCAGGGCCCGGACGTCCGCCGCCGCCACCGCCGCCACCTTGCTGGCCTCCGGTGCAGAACACGAATCCGCCGTTGAAGGTAAGATTCGCGTGAGAATCAGCGTCAAAGCCTTCTTCAGGGCTGGCGGCCGAATGCGCCATGACAACTCCTCCGTTAAACACAATAGAGCCAGAGCGGTTGTAGTTTGAGTCTATACCATCATTAGATGTAGCATAGCAGAATGTGTATCCGCCGTTGAATGTGACGGTCTGGGCCGCGTTTATGCCGTCGTCCTTAGCTTGAATCGCGAGGGTTCCGCCATTGACTTCAACAGTAGTCTTGCTTTCAAGGCCCTCGCCTTCAGTGCCAGTGGTCAGGATAGTGATGTCACCGCCGTTAATGACTACGCCGTTTGTCGCTTTAATCGCCTTCGGACGGCATGTATATGTACTATACTTATATGTAGAGCCAGCGGTAGTCACATCCAGAACAGCCGGAGATTCGCAGATGAACTTGAAGCAATTGATGCCCTTTCCTCCGGCGCCCTCGCTCTTGCAGACGACGTTTCCGCCAGCGATAGTGCAGAGATTCTCCGCCCTGACGCATGCCGCCGCGGAAGCGTCCCTTGCCACAGAGTCATACGTTCCGCCTCCGCTCGTACGCAGATTAATGTCTCCTCCCTTGATTGTAAGGTTATTGTCGCTCTTAAGGCATTTCGCCGCCGCCCCGCTGACATACGCCGTCAGCTTTCCACCTTCGATAATGATGTCGGAGGCAGTCTCTACGGCGCCACACTTCTCCCCTGTCGAGCTAAGATTCATCTCTCCTCCAGCCATCAGGAAATAGCCCGCCTCGAGATCCTCACATTGTACGCACTCGCCCACCGACGTGACCTTCAGGCTGCCGGCGTCCATGCGGACATAGTCATTCGCATGCAATCCGTCAGAGACCGCCTTAGTGATGACGACCTCTCCCCCGAGGAAACGCACATAATCATCCACGCAGATAGCATGCTTACTGTTTCCCTCAACATTGAGTTTTCCATTTCCGCTGAACACGAGTTGCTTCTCGCTGAAGAAACATCCCTTCGCGTCCTCACCCTCCGGCGCCGCCTCATACGTGGCTGGGTCTGACAATGTGCTTGTCTTACCATCCGCCAGTACTACATAAACAGTCTTGCCGCTCTGAATGTTGACAGCAGGGCCCTTCTTTGACGCAAGGTTGACGCCGTCGAAATACAGCATGATCTTCTTGTTGGTATCGTCCGCCTTCACGCCGTTATAAATCTTCAACGATCCGTCCGTAGTCGTGCCGGACATATTGACGCGCACCTTCTTGCCCTCCGCGCCCGGAGCGCCGATGGTGATATGAGCGCCATCCTTAGTTACAGTGAGTTTTGTCTCATTGGTGACAGTCGCGTCCGAACCGTTCCAGACAATGGTGATAGCCTTGTCAAAATCCGACTCCACAAGAATGTCAGAGTCGTCCGCGCTGGCTCCCGAATCCACGTCTTCGTCCTTTCCAGTACCTGAAGGATCGCCTTCGTCCTGATCGTCAGACTCGTTCTCTTCCGGAGTGTCTTTACCTGGGTCTTGAGGATCTTCCTGCTCTTGCTGCTCTTGATCCTGATCCGTATTCAAATCAACCACAGGAGCACATGCCAATGCCATCGAGATAAGCATGGCGATGATGAAAAATGGATTTGCTTTCATAGTTTATCTATTTATTACACACACATATTTTTAATTATGTACCTAGCAAAGGTAAGGAAAAATTTTTCGAATAATTGCTAAATTCGCGGAAAATTCGAACACGAACGACATGAGAAACAGACTGATCGCTACATTTATTCTTGTCATTTCCTGCGCATTTTCGTCATTTGCGCAAAGTACAGAAATACAGGCCGCTACAGAAAACGGTAAAGCCCTTTGGGAGAGTTCCGTGGACTTTCATCAGATGAAATTCCAGGGCCTCGAAAGAGAATACTATGTGTATAAGCCCGCGGGCCTTGCGGATAACGCGCCACTGGTTCTCGTGCTTCACGGCTACGGTGGAAAAGCGAAGGGATACTTCCCGGAAATGCTTGACTGCGCGCAGAAGAACGGCTTCGCGGTGGTGATCCCCCAGGGAGCGCCGGACAATAAGCCCAAGCCGGGCTGGATCGTAGGTTATCCTTCGCAGGAAGGCGTCAAGACAGATGACGTAGCGTTCGTGAGCAAGCTTGTCCTCAAAGTCTGCAAGGACTACAAGCTTGACAAGAAAAATATTTTCGTCACGGGCATGTCAAACGGAGGCGAGATGTGTTACATCCTTGCATGCCTCAAGCCAGATCTTTTCAACGCCTTCGCCCCTATCTCAGGTCTGCAGATGGAGTGGGCATACAGGAAATTCTCCGCCAAGAAGCCTGTGCCTATCATGGAACTTCACGGCACCGAGGACACTACATCACGCTGGGAAGGCGACCCTGAGAACAAATACGGATGGGGCAAGTACCTCGCCGTTCCTCTGGCCGTTTCCAACTGGGCTTCAATCAACCGTTGCACCCATGAGATCACGACGGAACTCCCGCTTCTCACCCCGGAAAGCAACCGCGTCATACTCCACCGCTACATGGGCGGCACAAATGGATGCGAGGTGCGCCTCTACGAGATTGTCGGCGGCAAGCACAGACGTCACCTGGGAGATCTTGACACCCCAGGCGAGATATGGAACTTCTTTAAAATGTATCTTAAATAGACAGGCAAGCGACCGCTAATCTAAAAGCACCCGCCCATGAAAATAAGCATAGCGACCATCCTTTTATCCTTGGCCACACTCGTTTTCTCGACGGAAGTCAAAGCACAAGAATCTATCCCGGAAGCCTCTGAGAAAAAAATGAAATACAGCGGTTTCGCCGGTGGGATGATGATACACTGCGGATATGCGTGGGGCGGATCCTTTGATTACCTCAGCGCTGACGGGGCATCGACTATCGGGAGCGAACATATGCGTGGCGTGCCATACGGAATAGGCGGAGCGATGAAGGTCGGCTTGGGCAAACACCTTCGCGTCGGAGCGGAAGGATATGTCTCCACGCTCCACTACGGTAAACGCTTGAATCACAGAAGCTACGCCACTACGGGCTGGGGCGGAGTACTCGCCGACTGCATTTGGACTAAAGAGCGCTGGTCGTGGTTTATCGGAGCAACAATAGGCGGCGGCAGCGTAAAGAACATTTCCATGCTGGAGAACACTCCCCTGGACTATAAAGTCGAGAATGGCAGTGTATCATTCAGACGATACGGGTTCATGGCCGTCTCGCCGTACATTGGCTTCGAGTACGCCCTTACGCCAAAGGTACACCTGACAAGCAAGGTGGATTGTCTAGTTAATGTCACGGGGCGGGAAAAAGACTTCGCCATCGGCCCGAGAGTATATTTCGGCTTCATGTTCTGCCACGGCCGAAGCCACTAATGGCTCAGGAATCACCGAATGTCGAGCATCTTATGGGTCTGAAGAGAAAGTGACCACTGAGGATGCGCCTGAATGTATTCTATCGTAGCCTTGAGAATACGCTTATCTTTCGCCGGGTCGCCTGTCGCGCATGGCTGCAGCCTGTACTCGCTCGCCTTGATAGTCTCGAAGCGCGAAGGGTCCATGTCCTCGCTGTCCATAACGACCTTAAGCTCGTCGATGCGCCCGAGCCTTAACGCCCGCTCCCTCACAACTCCGTCCAGCTCCCTTACACCCACCTTCGGAGAACAAGTGATCCAGTCAACGCTCACCCCCTCACGCAGAGGTACAGTGCCGTTTGTCTCGATCTGGATGAAAAATCCCGCCTTATGAAGAGCATCCGAGAGCTCCTTATCAAGTTGTAAAGCAGGCTCTCCGCCCGTTATCACCACATGTCGAGAAGGAAAGCTAAGCGCCTGAGAGACAATCTCTTCCACGCTCATTTGCACTCCATCTTCATGAGAGGTGTCGCAGAACCAGCAATGCATATTGCAGCCGCTCAGACGCACAAAGACAGCGGGAACGCCTGTGAAACGTCCCTCGCCCTGAAGAGAATAGAAAATCTCGTTGACCTTCATCGAGCGAAACTAGAAAATATCGGCCTCGCCGTCCTTGATGTAAACGGCGGTGTTGTTCAAGCTCTCCTGGACATCAGCGCGGTAGCAGAGAGGAACCCTGTCCACAATCCAGCGGGCGATATTCTCCGCTGTCGGATTGAAGTCCAGCACATCATTAAGGTTCTTATGGTCAAGAGGCTCCTTGACAAGCTCCTTGAGGCGGGCGAAATCTATCACCATGCCGTTCGCATCCAGCTCCTTGGCCTTACAGTAAACGGTGATGAGCCAGTTATGGCCATGAAGGCCTGTGCACTTGCTTGAATATGTGAGGTCCAGATGATGACAACCCGCGACCTCTATTGTTTTCTTGAGATAATACATAAGCGCCGCGAAGATAGTATTTTTAGTTAAGATTCTGCTATCTTTGCAAGATATGGGAAAATCGGCGAAAGAAGGTTATGTGGTTGGAAAGGCTTTACAGCACTTTCTCGTGGCGTCCATCTTGACGAACGTCATGAGTCATGTCAGAGCCATGACAGACGGAGTCATCGTCTCCAACCTCATAGGCCCTGACGCCCTCTCCGCCATCAACATCTACCTGCCTCTGGAGGAGATATGCGAGGCTCTCATCGCCCTTTTCAGCGTAGGAGCGGCCTTTCTCGGCGCCAGAGCCCTTGGCAAGCAGGACTTTCACCGCACCTCACGCTTTTTCAGCCTCTCGATGGCCAGCACCATGGCCGTCGTCACGCTCCTTGTCGTCACGGTAGCGTTTCTAATTAACCCCGTCATGTCCGTTCTCGCCGGATCCGGAGCCTCCGAGGTAAAGGAACTCGCCACGGGCTATACGGCAATCATGCTGGCCTCATTCTTCTTCCTCGCGGCCAACACCATTCTGCGATATTTCATCAACATCGACGGCAACCCGAAGATAGTCACCTTTTCCATCCTCGCCAGCTTCGCCATAAACCCCGTGCTAGACATAGTCTTTATCAAATCCTGCCACATGGGCATGAGCGGCGCGGCCTTGGCGAGCGTCATTAGCGAATTCGCGGGGACATGCGTGCTGCTGGGATACTATATGTCAAAGCGCACATCATTCAGACTCTGCTCATTGAAGGGTACGGCGTCTCTTATCAAGCCAAGCCTCGAAGCGGGAGCGGAGCTCGCGGCGGTGTTCAGCCTTATCGCCGTGCAGAACATAGCATTGAACCGTATCATACTGTCATGCAAAGGCGAAGACGGGCTTTTCATATGGGCGATGGCAATGCAGATTTTCGCCTTCTGCGAGATACTCGTCGAGAGCTTCGAGGAGATGAACGAATCCGTGGGCGCCATACTCCTTGGCTCCAACGACTACAAGAGTTACAAGGTATTCGTCAAGAAGGGCCTCATCTATGTCATCGGATCGCTCTGCCTAGCCGCACTGCTCTCGTTCTGCTTCCCTGGCGTGATATTCAGCATATTTGACGCAGGCTCCCAGGGTACGCCTCAGGCCCAGATGACCTTCAGAGTCATCATGCTCTTTATCATACCTTATTTTGTCGTCAGCCTTTTCCACGGGATACATTTTGTCATGGGA
>JAKSJJ010000074.1 GCA_024398335.1 Bacteroidales bacterium
TATTTCAGGGATATTTTAAGAAATTGATGATATAAGACACTCGCGTGGGCGTATATAAATGAAATACTTTTACGATTATGATTGACGATAAAAACATTGTGATGCTCAGAAGGAATTTCGCGAACAAAGGCTGGAATGATCCTTTTTACACAAAACAGTGCGCTGACCTTGATGAGCGTGTGGTATTTGATGTGACTTCAAGGAATCCAAGAAAGGATTTCGCGGAGCAGGTGTCTCCAATGTGCCTCGGCCCTGTGGTGACCGGTGACGGCGTGAATGCCGGCTGTTTCGAACTTTATTGGCAGTGTTCAAAGGTGTATCCTTGTCATACACTCCTTGGCGAGCCTACCCAGGATTATTGGGAGTGGCGCAAGGAGATGTTCTCTAAGAATCCTTCAGACATGACTACTATGCAGAAAAGACATCCTGAAAAGAAGTTGGGAGCGAAGTCCCGCGATTGCATGTATAGTATCTGGTACAATAAGGAGACCGGAGAGTATGAGCGTCTCGGTTATCTTGAGTCCAGAAGGAAGGAGTACATCGTCGAGTACGCCAAACTTGTCTATGATACAGACGCTTTCCGCGAGATGAAGGCTCTGTATGACAGCGGGAAAAAACTCGCCCTGGTGGATTTTGACGGCTATAATTACTACAATCAGGGAAAGACGATAGTGGATGTGTTCAATGAGTACCGTAAGGCTGGCCATGGTTTTGTGATAAAAATGCTCCTTGAGGGAGATATAGAAGTGGTGAATGGGGAAGTGATTGATCATGTGGGTGTGCTCCAGTCCAATAAGGTTGAGGCGTAAAGTATAGTTATGAAGAGTTTTCTCAGAATATGTGTTTTAGCGGCTCTTGCCGTGTCGTCCGTGTGCGCATGCACCAAGGTGAAGACGATCTATATCCAACCGTATAATAACACTACCCACGAGGAATGCGAGGCGCTTAGGCAGGCTTTCATAGAAAAGGCCTTGCCTATCCTTGCTCCAGATACCTTCCGCGTCGAGATTCTTCCGGTCATCGAGTTGGATGACCGGTTGAAAAACGACCAGATGAGCCGCTACCGCGCCGATAAGATCAACCGTTTTGAGCGAAAAATGTTGCGCTCTCTCCCTCGTGGCTGCACGATTGTCGGTCTTATGCACCAGGACATATCGTGTACCAAAGGAGACGTGGCGGATTATGGCATCTTGGGTTTGAGTTTCAGGGGAGACCGAGTGTGTGTCATCTCGACCTATAGACTTTCACGCAAGGTGGATCTTTGGAAGTTGATGATGCATGAGTTTATTCACAGCTATTATGACTATGCCCATTGTCCGGATGACTGCGTGAGCTGTATCATGAAAAACGCTTATGGCAAGCCGGATTTCCCTCATGAGTATGAGTTGTGCCCGACTTGCCGCCATGCTCTTTGGGGAGAATGATGATTAATAGGAATTTTTTATATTTGCAGAACTGTTAACGAAAAAATATTATGGCAGATATGTATGATATGAACGAGACAAGGACGCGTGCTGTGGAGCAGGACGCGACCTTGATGATGAGAAAAGTTTACTGGTGGATGAGCGGGGCTCTCGCAATCACGGGGCTTATCGCTTTTTATTGCGCTATGAACGCCTGGAACCTTACCTGGCTATTCAATCCGGGGGTGTTCATCGGCTTAATGGTGGCTGAACTCGCGCTTGTTATCGGCTTGTCGGCTGCTATCCATAAACTCAGCCCTCTAGTGGCGACTTTGATGTTCCTGCTGTATGCCGTGATCAACGGCGTCGTGCTCTCGTCGATATTCATAGTCTACGACCTTGGCTCTATCGCCTCCACTTTCCTTGTGACTGCGTTGACCTTCACTTCGATGGCGATATACGGCTCTGTGACTAAGAAGGACCTCACTAAACTTGGAAGCCTTTGCCTGATGGCTGTCATCGGATTGGTTATCGCGCTGGTGGTCAATCTGTTCTTGAAGAGCACCATGCTTGAGATGATTGTAAGCGGCATAGGAGTGCTCGTTTTTGTCGGTCTGACAGCGTACGATGCGCAGAAGATCAAGGCGCTTCTTTATGGCGCGGAGTATAGTGACGACAGTGCCAAGATCGCGGTTTACGGCGCCCTTCAGCTCTACCTTGACTTCATCAACCTCTTCCTCTACCTTCTGAGGTTCCTCGGCAGGAGGCGCTAGTCGTTGTAGAAGGTTATCCAGTTGGTGTCGCAGCCTTGGGGTTCGTTGAAGATCCAATGGGCCTCGCCGCTTGGCTCCCTGTACCAGGACCATCTCCAACCGTATCCCATGTCGCAGTAAAGAGCGTGGCGCACTTCATATCTGACAAGCGCCTTGGTGAATTCCGAAATGCGCATGCCAAAGCGTGACTGGACGACGATCAACTTATCGCCTTTTTCGCACAAGGCCCTATAAGTGTTTATAGGGTCTTTGCTTGTGTATGGACCCTTTCCGTTCTCCCACATCCTGCTCCAATGCACCAGCATACACTGGGTGAATCCCATACCTCCGTTCTGGGCGGCTCTTTTAAATTCTGCTGTGAGTTCAGCTCCCGAGTCGCCGCATAAAAACTCGTAACCCTTAACCGGGTCCCAGACAAAGCCGCTCTTACCGTAGAACCCAGGATAGTACACTCCGCCGCAGACATGCTGGCCGTTGATATTACTATGGGTGAATTCGTTAAGGATTTTCCCTGTAAACGGCCCTGCGAGACACAGTACGACGCTAGAGTCATTTATATCAGGGATGTTCTCCGTCACCAGGTCAATCCTGCTGTATTTAGGACAGAATACTATTAGACTGTCTGTCAGCTCGGTTGTAGTGCCGTATTTAAGGCGCTCTACAATCTCCTCGTCCGTGCAGTCAAGGCCTAAAAGACTTTCAAACTCGGAATATGACATTCCGGTATCTGTGAAACTTTCGTAATGGTCGGTCAGGCATATGAACCTTGTGCGGCGTATCAGCATTGTCTGGTTGTCGTACACCTGCTTCGCTCTTCCTTTCAGTAAAGCTGAGACTTCCTCACGAGAGTCCACCCATGCCTGCCATGCCTTCTGATCGTTTTCCAATGCGTTCTTTTTCTCGGCGCTCCTTAAATGTCTTTTGAAGCGCACGAACGCTTTTTCAATCCACTCATCCTTGATGACCAAGGTCTGAGGCTTCTCTATCTGGTAAATCTTAGGCTCTTTCAGAGCAAGATATAGCGGGATTATGCCGTCAGCGTATTGCTTATATATTATCGCGTCTGTTTCGACTGCCGCGAGAATCTCATTCCAATGACTATAGCATTCTGCATATTCGTTGGCGTTAATTGTATTATAGCAGTTGTTGAATTTGTCAATAAAGGTCTTGGACAACTCCTGCTCTTTATTTAGCGCGTCCTTCAACTTCGGGTATTTCTGTGAACATTGCTCATAATAGTAGTCTGCCATGAGTCTGTCGAATGTGTATGACAGCTGCTCAGACTGAATCATGTCAATATATGTACCTGGACAGAAATATGTCAGATTCTTGAATTGCTCTTTCAGACCCTTGTATGCCTGACATTCGCTCTCCGCCTTTTCCATAGGGGAGAGCTCGTTGATTCTCCAGATTATGAAGTCCAGGTCCGGCTTCTGCTGATTGAGGACAGTTTCGATCAGGTCGTTAAAGGCGACATAGGATTCGGCAGGCTGTTGGGATTGCCATATCTCGAGGGATTCCGCCGGGAAGGCTGTCTCGCATAGTTTTTTCCATGCCTGGATGTCTTGCTCTGAGGGTTTCCCCATAAGATAGTCCCGCGTGTCGTTCCAATGCCTCGAGTAAAACGAGCAGGTGTCGTCCTGCCATGCCCAGCGCCTAGTCTCGCTCTGGACAAAGGTTGAGTCTTCAACTTGCTCCTCGCCGCAGGCCGGGTCCTTGGGACGCGCCCCGCCGCCACATGAGGTCCAAATGCTGATTCCTAGCGTTATAAATAGAATATTTCTTTTCATATCAAGCACATATATCAGTTACATAATCTCTTGCTCTGTCGCAGCGGCAAATGGACATGTATGCCTTGCTTTTCGCTTCAGGGCTCTTTATCGTTGCGAATCCTTTCCATCGCATGAAGGATGCGTTCGCTTTTGCTAAATTCATGACCTCCTCATCATCATGCCAGTCATCGTACTCTTTTCCGTAATGCGTCAGAGCCCAGCAGTAATTGTACGATGAACTCATGCCTATGGACATGCGCACCATCGCCGCTCCCGCCTCATCCGCGGTCGCTCCCATAGAATGCTCGTAGCTGTATACGATATTCTCGAGCCTTACCATTTCCTTTGCGAAAGATAGTTTATAATTCGGAATTTCTGTCGCGCTTTTTGTCATTTCGTACTCAAACGGAAGTCTTCTCATGTATTTCCGCACATTCAGACGTTCCTGATATGAGGCGGACACCTTTGAGAGCCAGCTTACCGCCTCGGGGTAATTGAACTCCCTGAGATATCGTGTGCCGACAATGTCGTTGAGATAGTCCATATCTTTGTAGGATCTATCGCCAAGAAGGCGCTCCAGCGGAGTTCTTGGAGACTTCAGCGAAGCGACATAGGCTCGCAAGTCTTTTATGTCGAGGCTGTCCATCAGGCGGAAGAAGTTGTCGCTGAAATCGTGGTAATTCCCCCAGTATGAGTACGCCTGCGGGTATCTTTCTTCTTTTATAGAGTCATTAAAGGAGATAAAGAAGTTATCCGCTACATTGCTCAGGTGCAGGGCCAGCACGTTATCTCCCTGCTCCAGAAGTTTAGGGCAGATGTACCCCAGGGCTATTTTCCTGAGCATGTCATTCCAGTAATAATGACTGATGTTGGCATGCATGCGGTACACGGCCTCGTCCGTATTCGCGTCAGGGTTGTCAATGTTATTTTCGATCATGGAGCATAGCCATCTAAGGTCTCTGGTGAGCTTAGCCTTGTAGGAGGCGTCGAAAGGGAGGTTCTTTGCGTCAAGGTACATGCGAAGAATCTTTACAGAGCCTTTGATGAAAGGATCGCCGCCTGCCGCTTCGGCGTAGCGAAGGACAGAGCTGGCTTTAAACGAATCGCCAAGAAGGTCGTGCAGGAAGGCCTCTGTGTAGTACCATTGAGCTTTTTTCTTGCATATGGGGTTAGCTTGAGCTATGTTGCAGACTTTTATCAGCTCATCGATGCTGTAGGATGAGAAGTCACCACTTTCATGGTTGTGGACATTGTCTTGGATAAGGGAGAAGGTGCTCTGCTTGTCTGGACAGAACATGGCCAAGCATTCAAGGAGATTGTCTCCGCCCGGGCGACAGTGCTCGTACATGGAGCCGTAGTTCCCGCTCTTAAAATATAGGGTTTTCGCCTGGGCGAGATTTCCCGTTTTCACGCATGCTCCGGCGACATAGTCTCTAGCCATGTTCTTTATCGTCCCCTCCGGGAAACGGCTCTCATTCTTATTCCAATACTCTATCATTTGCTCCATCTTCCCCAATGTATAAAGCGCTCTGACCGCCTGAAGGGCATAACGGTCGCCAAGGCGCTTCCCGTTGTATTCCATCGCCACGGCCGCCACCTTCGCCAAGTCTAAGTCCAATGGGTCATTCTTTCGCGGATAATACCACTTCGAGTTACGGCGAAGGCGCAACTCCTCATTCTTCTTCGCGAGAATCAGAAAGTCTTTGATCTCCTGGTCGTATTTCTTGTTGACCCAAAGAATAAACTGGTTTTTCTGCTCGTTTCCATAGAATGCCGATATCGTCTGTGTAAGAGTGTATTTATAAACTGCCTCCTCGATGTCTTCCAGGGGAATGCAGCTTGAGGTCATTTTTTGCCATAACTCCAAGTTGCTTGCCTGCAGCTCGCTTTTGTCCGTCTTGTCATATACACGGAACATGTAATATTCTCTTGGCGCATAGCTTGACCCTATACATGCCTCGCACTCGTTGGCGCCTATTAAGGCAAGCGCGGCTACGCTAACGGTAAATCTCGTCAATCTGCTCATCGCTGAATCTGTTAATGCAGTTTGTGTCTAAATGGTAAAGTATAGTTCTTTTCTTAAGCTCTCCTAAGTCGTAATCGTTGAATTTTTTCAATGCCCTGATAGTCTCGATCTTAGGGATCTCGACCCTTATCTCGTCCCCGGCTTTAAGGCTTGTGCGGTCGCAGACTGTGTCCTGAAGGACGGTGTATCTTCCTCCGTCTGATTCCTTGACTGGGCCGGTGTATTTATATAAGGAAGTATCGGAGAAATCTGTCTCGTGCAGAAGGCTGTAGAACTCATGATTTCTGAACACCACGCCCCATCCGTACATAGGATAAGCCACGTCAAGGCGGCTGCAGTTCTTCGCCCTTAGCTTGCGCATCTCTTTTACCCTTTTGCCGGTCATATAATCCATCGCGCCGTGAAAATTCAGGATAGAATTCTCTTCGTAGTAGCTCTTCGTATTACCTACGTTATACATCATCAGCACACCTTTATCGAAAGGAAGCTCATCAAAGCATATCTGGTGCAGACGCACTGTGCCGCTAAGGGTGATTCCCTTCTGGGAGAGGATGTCCTTCGTGTAGGGGCAGATGTTATAGAATGAGTACTGGGTGCTCTGTGTCCAGTCGCAGTCGAACTGTATCTCGCCGGCGAAAGGGATGTCGTTATAGTCCAGTATCGCCTCGACCCGGTCTATTATGTTGGCGGCCAATCGCGTTTCCTCCTCATAATATGTGCATCTTACCGCCTCGGGGGTGATAAAGACCACGGGAACGACTCTGATGCCCTGAGGTATGGCTTGTTTGAACTGTATTGTCGCCACCGGCCCCGGCTCTAAACCGTATCTATCGGGCCTATCGTCCGCGTCCACGTCGAAAAAGCGCATGTAGATAGTCTTTATATCGTGACGACGGAGGAATTCTTCCTCCTTGGCGCTAAGTTCGAAAGTGGTTTTCCAGTAATAGATGGCGTTGCCCTGCAGAAGAGAGTCGGCCTGCTCCGATCCCGCTCCCTCCCTCTTGCCTCTGAGTCCATCGCAAGAGCAGCAAAGGGCCGCGGCGAGAGCGAAAGCGATGAAGATGAATTTTTCTTTTGTTGTCATGTCCTGTGATTGATTTTTCTGCGAATTTCGCATGTAAAACACTGTCTTCCAAGCCTTTTACGTGCGCATGTATGAACTGTGCCCGCCTGTGTATGAATGCCGTTGAGGGAGAAATTTCGTACATTATTTATTCATTTCGTACATTATGGATTTTCATGCCTTTGATGAGGGAATAATTTGCTACCTTTGCTCGTCGAAGAAAGACTGATGTCAAGAAATATCATCATATCGAAAGGTGCCGAGCTCCTCAGGATCCCTGTGGACGCTCTGATGTATGTATCATCGGAGGGCAACTATTCCAATATCGTGACTCTTGACGGCAGAAGCAGGCTTGTGACCTTCCAGCTAGGCCAGATCGAGGATGCCATCGCTGAAAAGCTCGGCGATGATGGCATGTTCCTTATCCGCCTTGGTCGCTCGCTGATTATAAACACTGAATTTATTTACCTGATCGACATAAGCTCCCAGAAACTCGTCCTGTCTGACTGCAGGGGGAGTTACCATGAGCTGACGGCGTCGAAGGAGGTCTTGACAAAACTCAAGGCTTATGTCGAATCATTAGAGAAAGTATCAGATGTTCAATGACAAAGAAATAAGGGATGACGAGATGAGGGTTATCGGACGGTCTGGTCTGGATAAAACCCCTGCCGCCCAGGCACCGTCTGGGAAGGCTTGGAACGTGAAGAAGATTCTCGCTCTTGTCGCCTTGTGTGTTATCATGCTCACCGCGGTCGGACTCGCTCTTTATCTGCGACACGTCCATGCTGGCGCCGAGGAGGATCTCGAGATAGACTATTTCGAGAACTCTTTAGGGGAGGGTATCCATGAGGAATTCGTCGTAAACACCCCTGCAAAAGACCCTCTTGGCGACTACTCCGACAGCGTCAAGGCCTACACAGAGCACATAGTCCGGGTAGTCAATGACATAGAGATGGACATTTATATCCCTCATAACGCTCATCCGAGGCTTT
>JAKSJJ010000075.1 GCA_024398335.1 Bacteroidales bacterium
CGTGTTCCCCTTTATAAACACGCAGTCAACCCCCTGATGGACACCTGCGCAGACTTGGTTGGCATCGCCTATTCTCCCGAAGGTCTTATTACAGATTCGAAGGGTGGCGCTTTGGCAGGAAAAGAGAGCGCTCTGAATGACCTTGTGTACTGGGACAGCAATCAGGGCAGCAACAACACTTACAGCTCCGATTCTGTTTTCACAAATATATCTACATCTCGTGAGGTCAGTTCCAATGCGGCAGACGGCAAAATCCAGTATGATTATTATGTAAATTCTTTATCAGATAGCAAATGTAGAATTATTTTCTCAAAAAGCGATAGTCTATTGTAATATTTTTCTATTTGAGCGAAATTTGCATTCCCAAAACAAAAAGAAACGCTTAAATGACAAAGAAAAACAGTGTTGGAACACTTTGCGTACAAGCAGGGTATAATCCAGGAAACGGCGAGCCTCGTCAGATTCCTATCGTGCAGAGTACGACATTCAAATATTCTTCAAGCGACCAGATGGGTCGTCTTTTCGACCTTGAGGACAGCGGTTATTTCTATACTAGACTCCAGAACCCGACCAACGACGCTGTGGCCGCGAAAATAGCCGCGCTCGAAGGGGGAGTGGCCGCTATGCTTACTTCTTCCGGACAGTCGGCGAATTTCTTCGCTTGCTTCAATATATGCGAGGCCGGTGACCACATGATCAGCACCGCCAGCATATATGGCGGCACCTTCAATCTTTTCGGGGTGACCTTCAAGAAGATGGGAATAGACGTGACCTTTGTCGATCAGAATGCCTCCGAGGAGGAGATCGCGGCCGCTTTCCGTCCTAACACCAAGCTTGTCTTCGGCGAGACTCTTTCAAACCCTGGCGTCAGAGTCCTTGACATTGAAAAGCTCGCGAGGGTCGCTCATTCTCATGGGGTTCCGCTCATTATTGACAATACTTTCCCGACTCCTGTAAACTGCCGTCCTTTCGAATGGGGCGCTGATATTGTGACTCATTCCACGACAAAATATATGGACGGACACGGCGTGGGCGTCGGAGGCGTGATTGTCGATAGCGGCAATTTCGACTGGGAGGCAAATGCTGAGAAATTCCCTGGCCTGTGCACTCCGGATGAGTCATATCATGGCTTGACATATACTAAGAAATTCGGCCGTATGGCTTACATCACCAAGGCCACAAGTCAGCTTATGCGTGACCTGGGAGCCATCCAGTCGCCTCAGAACGCTTTCTACCTCAATCTCGGCCTGCAGAGCCTCGCCGTGAGGGTGAAGCGTCACAACGAGAGCGCGCTTAAGGTCGCAAAGTTCCTCGAGGCTAATCCTCTTGTGAAATGGGTGCGTTTCCCTGATTTGGAGAGTGACCCTGACCATGCCCTCGCACAGAAATACCTCCCTGGAGGCAGCTGCGGCGTCATGTCTTTCGCTATCGAGGGCGGCAGAGAGTTCGCCAACCGTTTCATGGACAGCCTCAAGCTTGTCACTATCGAGACCCATGTGGCGGACTGCTATACATGTATCCTTCACCCTGCCTCTCATACCCACCGTCAGCTCTCTGACGAGCAGCTGCGTGAGGCTGGCGTCGATCCTGACCTTATGCGTCTGAGCATCGGTCTTGAGGATGCGGATGACTTGATCGCTGATATCACCGCTGCTCTTGAGGCGGCTGCTTCACAGAACTAGCTCGGACGCTTCACAGAACTGATAGGATGCGAATAGATAAAATCCATATTCCGGGCGAATTCACCTTCGAGGCGGGCGGAAGTATCCAAGGTCTTGACCTTGTCTTCCACCGTTCCGACAGGCCATATACTAAGGGCGAGAAGGTTGTCTGGATTGCTCATGCTTTGACTGCCAATTCGGACCCGACTGACTGGTGGCCAGACATGGTAGGCGAGGGTAAGCTCTTCGACCCCGAGAAGTACTATATCGTCTGCGTGAACATGATAGGCTCTCCGTATGGCTCGAGCTCTCCAGCCAGCGTCAATCCTTCGACTGGCAAAGCTTATATGCTTGATTTTCCGAAGGTTACTGTAAGGGATATAGTACGGGGGAATATTCTCGTGAGGGAGCATCTGGGCATAGAGCACATTGACCTTATGGTCGGGGCGTCGATCGGAGGTTTCCAGGCTGTGGAGTGGTGTGTCATGGAGCCCGAGCGTATCTCAAGGGCGGTGTTCATCGCCACTGCGACCCGTGTAAGCCCGTATCTGACGGCGTTCGAGGAGTCTCAGCGTATGGCGCTTCTGGCGGATCAGACTTTCCTTGAGGCGAAGGATCTTAAAGGGGGAGAGGCTGGGCTTCGTTGCGCGAGGAGCATGGCTCTTATCTCGTACAGGAGTTTCGACGGTTACTGCCTGACTCAGGCGGAAAAGGACGAGGATTGTCTCTTTGCCGACCGTGCGGCCTCATACCAGCGTTATCAAGGGAAGAAGCTCTCCGACAGATTTGACGCTTACTGCTATTGGTCGTTGTCATATTCTCTTGATAGTCACAACCTTGGAAGAGGACGTGGCGGCGTTGAGAAAGCTCTTTCGCTCATTCAGGCCGACTCGACCCTTATCTGTATTGACAGCGATTGTCTTTTCCCGCCAGAGGATATGAAGGCGTTCGCTCAGGGTATAGGCGGGGCTAAGTATCATCAGATTTCATCGCGCTTTGGGCACGACGGCTTCTTGCTGGAGTATCAGGCGTTGACAAATATTATTGAACCACTTTTGAAGTAAAATATATGCAGGTGTTGAAATTTGGCGGATCGTCTCTTGCTGACGCCGCCGCTATGAAAAAGGTAGTAGAGAATGTGAGAAAGGCCGTGGAAAGGGACCGTACGGTTCTTGTATGCTCGGCCATTTGCGGATGTACCAATGAATTGATAAACATTGGCTCTTTGGCCGCATCCCGTGACGCCTCCTATCTTTCTCATATCGAGGCTCTTCAGGAGCGCCATCTGGAGATAATCAGAGAACTTCTTCCTGTTGAGAAACAGGAGGAGTCAAAGGAGGTGTGTGATCAGCTTTTCTCTCAGCTTAAGGGCATCGCGCAGGGTGTTTATCTGCTTGGAGAGCTTAGTCCTGCGAGCCTTGACGCGATCCAGGGCATGGGTGAGTTGTTCAGTTCAAAGATCGTCGCCACCAAACTCGCTTCCATAGGCATATCCACCAAATGGGTCGATTCACGCACCCTGATCCGCACCTCGCTCGTGCATGGAAAGAATACGGTCGATACGGAGTTCACCTCCGCCTCTATCAGAGAAGTTGTCGATGACAATCCTATCACTAGCCTTTTCGTGCTCCCTGGATATATAGCCTCTGACGCTCAGGGCCGCACTACGACCCTTGGAAGGGGAGGCTCTGACTACTCCGCCTCGCTCTTCGCCGTCGGTTTGAAGGCGCGCCTTCTTGAGATATGGACAGATGTGCCTGGCATGATGACCGCCAATCCTAAGGCTGTGCCTAGCGCCCGTACGATCAGTAATATTTCCTACCGCGCCGCGCTGGAACTCTCGCACTTCGGCGCCAAGGTCATCTATCCTCCTACGATTCAACCTGTTGTCGCTGAAGGCATTCCTATCTATGTGAAAAACACCTTCGATCCCGAGGGACCGAGCACCCTTATCGAGAAAGATCCTCCAAGGGGAAATATCTCCAAGCTCATAGGTATTTCTAACGCTGACGACATCGCTCTTTTGTCGCTCGAGGGTAGTGGAATGGTCGGTATCCCTGGCTTCTCCAGCCGCCTGTTTGACACTCTTTCACGTGCGAACGTGAATATTATCCTTATCACGCAGGCCTCCTCCGTGCATACTATGTGTATCGCTGTGTCGCAGAAGGACGCGGATCGTGCGAAAAAGGCCGCTGATGAGTGTTTCGCATATGAGATTTCTCTTGGGAAACTCAATCCTTTGAAGGTCGAGAAGGGCTATTCGATTGTCTGTCTAGTGGCGGACGATGTGCTTGGGCAGAGTCGTGTTACAGGACGCATGCTCGCTGCTCTGGGACGCTATAGCATCAAGGTGCGTGCGACAGCCCAGGGTTCTTCGGAGAGAAATATTTCTGTCATCGTTCCTTCGGAAAGCGTCGAGCTTGCTATTCGACACATTCATAATGAGTTCTTTGATACAATCTCGGAGAAGGTCACTAATCTTTTCATCGCGGGATTTGGTACAGTGGGACGCTCGCTTGTGGATATTATCGCCCGTAATGGGGACAGTATCGCGGAGCGTACGGGAAAGCGCCTGAAGGTGATAGGTCTGTCTAACAGCAGAAAGTATGTGCTGGATCCTAACGGCATTGACCTTAGCCGTGCTTCTGAGCTACTTGATAACGGAAAGAGCGCTGCCGAGGAGGCATTCTTCGAGGAACTCGCCGCTCTTTCTCTCGAGCATGCGACTTTTGTTGACTGTACCGCCAGCTCGGACATCTCCTATAAGTACATGAATCTCTTCAAGAGGGGATATAATGTGGTGGCATGCAATAAGATAACCTTCTCTGCGCCGTATGCTCAGTATGCAGCCTTGAAGAAGGCGGCGAAGGATAATCTGCGTACTGTAAGGTATGAGACGACCGTCGGCGCGGCGCTTCCTATTCTGGAGTCTATCCTTCGCAGCGTCAATAGCGGAGATAAGATTCTAAAGGTCGAGGCGGTTCTATCAGGCACATTGAATTATATCTACAGCACGTACAAGGGTGGCACTGACGGCAAGTCTTACGCAGACGTCGTTAAGGACGCTCAGGACGCCGGTTATACTGAGCCGGATCCAAGGCTCGACCTGAGCTGCCGTGATGTGCTCCGTAAGCTTCTTATCCTTTCTCGTGAAGCGGGGGTGCCTTTGGATGAGCAGGATGTGGATGTGAATCCAAGGCGCGGACCGGAATATTTCAGCGTGAAGGTTCCTGCATTCTATGAGATGATGAGGGCTAATGAGGCTGATTTCGCATCGTCTTATGCCAGTGCCGCTGCCAAGGGTCTGCGTCAGCGTCTGGTGGCTTCTCTTGAGTGGACTGGCACTGAGTACAAGTCGTCCATCGGTCTTAAGGAGGTAGGACCTGAGCATCCTTTGTATAACCTCTCAGGTACAGATAACTGCGCTATTATCACTACCGAGTTCTATCCGTCACCTCTGGTGATCCAGGGTGCCGGCGCAGGTGCGCGCCAGACCGCCAGCGGCGTTCTGAACGACATCTTGATGTAAAAGCATTGCCGACGGCGAGGGCGCGGAGCTCAGACTTCGGCGGAGGGCTCTTACCTCGAAAATCCCCTTGACGTCGTAACTCCTCCTTATACGGCCTTGTCTTCGCTGTGCTTCGACAAGGTCGTAACGTCGTCAGACATACTCCGTCACAAGACGGGGATTTTCTTCGGGCGAGCGTAATCCTCCGCCTCAATTCGCCCGCCACCCTTCGCCGTCGGCATTGTCCGGCAGGCCCCCGGCCTTGTGCTGGGGGCTGTGGCCGCCCATGGCCTCATGAATGGGTACCGCCAGACGCGTCTGGCGGGGGGACGAAGCGCAGCGAAGGCCCACCAGCATGAGGTCGGGGGCCTGACGGTATAAGCACGGCTGAGTCTATAAGCTATCTAGGTAGGCAGGTGATTTTGAGCTTGGAGTAGGCGCGCTCGGCTTTGGCGAGGGCTTTCTCAACGCTCTCGTCGGTGGCGAGGATGACACCGAAGCGGCGATGGCCGCAGACCTCAGGCTTGCCGAAAAGTCTTATCTGCACGCCCGGCTCGGAGAGAACCTCCTCAATGCCGTCGAACTCAACCTTGTCGGTGTCACCTTCGACGACGATGGCCTTTGACGCGCTAGGGCCATAGAAACGAACCTCCGGAACTGGCAGGCCGAGAACGGCTCTGGCGTGGAGTCCGAACTCGGAGATGTCCTGCGATATCATAGTGACCATGCCGGTGTCATGAGGGCGAGGGGAGACTTCGCTGAAGATGACCTCGTCACCTTTGATGAACATCTCCACGCCGAATATTCCGTATCCTCCGAGGGCTCCTGTGACCTTGACGGCGATCTCGCGGGCCTTCTCAAGGGCGGCAGGGCTCATTGCCTGCGGCTGCCAGCTCTCGCGGTAGTCTCCGTCGACCTGATGATGACCTACAGGCTCGAGGCACGTGGTGCCGGCGCTGTGGCGTACTGTCAAAAGGGTGATCTCATAATCAAAATCCACGAAACGCTCGACGATGACTCTGCCAGCGCCGGCGCGTCCGCCTTCCTGCGCGTTGTGCCATGCCTTGTCGATGTCCTCGGCCTTCTTGACAGTGCTCTGGCCATGTCCTGATGAACTCATGATAGGCTTCACTACGCAAGGGATTCCAACCTCTTCCACAGCGGCGCGGAAGCCTTCGTAATCATCGGCGAAGCGATAGAACGAAGTCTTGATTCCCAGATCTTCAGCGGCGAGACGACGTATTCCTTCACGGTTCATCGTCAAAAGGGCGGCCGCCGCTGTAGGGACGACATGGTAACCTTCCTTCTCAAGTTTCACGAGTTCAGGGGTCGCGATGGCTTCCACCTCAGGGATGATCACGTCAGGCTTCTCCTGCTCGATGACGGCGCGCAGAGCGACTGGGTCAAGCATAGAGAGAACGTGGGAGCGGTGAGCGACCTGCATGGCCGGAGCGTTAGCGTAACGGTCAACAGCGATGACCTCGACTCCATAACGCTGGAGTTCGATGGCTACTTCTTTTCCGAGTTCGCCCGATCCGCAAAGGAGGGCTTTCTTAGCGACTGAGGTGAGGGGAGTTCCGATTTTTGTCATGAGAAGAAAAGTCTTTTTACAAGACGCGAATATAAGTATTCCGCCCGAATATGCGCAGAAAACTAGACGACAAGAACACGTAATCTTTCTAACAAGAAAATGTTGAAAACTTTTTTTTCGCGCACCCGTGTGTATGCGAGAAATATGATTATCTTTGTACCCATTATGAAAGTCGGTATTATCATGGGATCCACAAGCGACTGGGAGGTAATGAAACCTGCCGTTGATACGCTTGCGGATTTTTCAGTTTCTTGCGAAACAAAAGTTATCAGCGCTCACCGCGCACCTGATCTGCTCCGTGACTGGACCCGTTCCGCACGTGAGCGTGGCATTGACGTCATTATCGCCGGAGCCGGCGGAGCAGCTCACCTTCCTGGTGTGACAGCCGCCTTCACGACACTTCCGGTCATCGGAGTCCCGATCCTCGGAAAAGCTCTCGGCGGTTTGGATTCCCTCCTGTCTATGGTACAGATGCCTTCGGGCATACCGGTAGCGACGGTTTCAATCAATGGCTCGAAGAACGCCGCCCTGCTCGCTATCTCAATTCTCGCTCTTCAAGACAAGGCTCTCGCCGAGCGTCTTGAGAAGTTCAGACAAGAGTAGACAGCAAAAATAGAAAATACGGTACTCTAAAATACAGTTATGAATAGTCATCGCGTCTTTGTGGAGAAATTCCCTCAGTTCAGAGTGGAGGCGGAAAGCCTCCGAAAGGAACTTGCCGAGAATCTCTCCCTTTCAATCGTTTCCCTCAGGTATCTGAATGTCTATGATCTCTTCGGTTTCTCGGACGAACTTCTCGAGAAATGCCGCTACAGCGTCTTCGGAGAGACTGTCACTGACTCCGTTACGGATGAGTGCGACCTCACGGGAAAGAAATACCTCGCCGTGGAATACATTCCAGGCCAGTTCGACCAGAGAGCATCCTCAGCCGTGGATTGCGTTCACCTTATCGACCCGAACGCCCAGGTGGAGATCCGCTCCAGCCGTCTTCTCATCTTTGATGATGACTTCTCGCAGGAAGACCTCGAGAAGGTAAGCCATTATTTCATCAACGCTGTCGAGTCAAGAAAGAAGGACCTGAGCAAGCTCGTCGCTTCCGAAAAGGCCGACGTCAAGCCTCTTGCCAGCCTCGAGGGATTCACCAAGATGACTCCGGATCAGTACGGAG
>JAKSJJ010000076.1 GCA_024398335.1 Bacteroidales bacterium
TCTAAATTGTTAACTTATTTTGCTGTAATCTTTTATGTCGTATTTTCCTTTTCTTAGCTCAGCGGCCAGGGAAGCGTTCGCCGGGCTGCTCAGGTCTGGGTCTCTCTCAAGTACCGAAGCCGCGTAGCTCCTGGCGTCGTTCAAGATAATTCCGTCCTTGGCGAGCGAGGCTATAGACAGGTTCACAGGCAGTCCGCTCTGCTGAGTGCCCTCGATGTCCCCCGGACCTCTCATCTTCATGTCCTCCTCGGCTAGTTCGAAGCCGTTCTCGGTCGCGCACATCATGTCGAGCCTATGCTTTGACTCTTTACTTATCTTATTGCCGGTCATCAGGATACAATAAGAATCCTGACTTCCTCGGCCGACTCTTCCTCGCAGCTGGTGGAGCTGGCTAAGGCCGAATCTCTCGGCGCTTTCGATGACCATAACCGAGGCGTTCGGCACATCTACTCCCACCTCGATGACGGAAGTCGCCATAAGAATATTGGCGGTTCCGTTCACGAAGGCGTTCATGTTGTAGTCTTTCTCCTCGGGGCTCTGCTTTCCGTGGACGATAGCTATCTTGTAGTCGCTCATCGGGAAGTCGTGGACCATCTGCTCATATCCTTGCTCGAGGTTCTTGTAATCCATTTTCTCGCTCTCGAAAATGAGCGGATAAACGACGAAGACCTGTCTTCCCAGGGCGATCTGCCCCCGCATGAAATTGTTCAGCCCATAGCGCTTGTCCTCGTATGCGTGCATGGTCTTAATCGGTTTTCTGCCAGGAGGCAACTCGTCGATCACGGATACGTCCAAGTCTCCGTACAAGGTCATGGCCAAGGTCCTAGGGATAGGCGTCGCAGTCATTACAAGGACGTGTGGCGGAGCGCCGCAAGTTGCTTTGTGCCAGAGCTTTGAGCGCTGGTCAACGCCGAAGCGGTGCTGCTCGTCAACAATGGCGAGTCCCAGGTTCTTGAAGGTGACATTGTCCTCAATCAGGGCGTGCGTTCCCACGATCACCCCTATGCTCCCGTCTTCCAGGCCCTTGTGTATCTCTCGTCTTTCGGCTGTTTTAGAACTGCCTGTCAGAATCGCCGCCTTGACTCCTGTCGGGGCGAGGTATTTGGAGATGTTCCTGAAATGCTGGCGGGCGAGCACCTCGGTAGGCGCCATTATACAACTTTGAAAACCGTTTCCTACCGCTATCAGGGCTGTCAGAAGGGCGACGATGGTCTTTCCGCTGCCGACATCTCCTTGCAGGAGGCGGTTCATCTGATGCCCGCTTTTCATGTCGTTCCTTATCTCCGTGATGACCCGTTTCTGGGCTCCTGTCAGAGGGAAAGGCAGGGCGTTGTAGCATGCGTTGAAGGCCTCTCCGACCTTAGGCATGACTATTCCGGCAGAGCCGTGGCTTCGTATATATTTCTGCTTCAGAAGCGAGGTCTGAAGAAGGAACAGCTCCTCGAATTTGAGTCTGTATGTGGCTTTGTCCAGCGAGCGGGTGTCGCGTGGGAAGTGTATGTCCCGAAGGGCGGTTTTGATATCCACCAACCCTTTTTCTCTGAGCACGTACTCCGGAAGGGTCTCCTGTATCTCGCCTATACATGATTCCAGACAGGTGTGGACTATCTTGTTCATGACCTTGCCTGTGATGCCGGCGTTTTTGAGCTTTTCGGTGCTGTTATAGACTCCGGTGAGATTGCCCGCTCCTTCGCTGACGGCTTTTTCTACGGAATCTACCTCAGGGTGAACGAAATTGAAGCGCCCGTTCCATGCCTGGGGTTTACCGAAAAATATCCATGTGGTACCGAAACGCAGCTTTTCCTGTATCCATCTCACGCCTTTGAAAAAGACCAGCTCGACGCTTCCTGTCCCGTCTCCCACGAGAACGCTCAGACGTTTGTTCTTTACCTCTACGGAGGCTACCGTGGCCTTAAACTGGACGAAGGCCGAATCGGAGTTTATCTGGGCGATGGGGGTGAAGGAGCTTCTGTCCACATATCGGAACGGATACGTACGTAGCAGGTCAGCTAATGTGTTGACCTGTAATTCACTACGCAGCAGCTGAGCCCTCTTAGGCCCCACTCCAGGCAGATATTGTATGTCCGTGTCCGGTCTCATTTGCGCAAATTCCCCATTTTAACTTTCAAAGGTAGTGAATTCTTTCGGTTTTTCCAAAGGAAAGGGTGCGCTTGGGAGGTATTTGTTTATGTCGCGTAGAATGTGTACATTTGTAGGTTAATTGACAAAAACTGAAATAATTAAAATCGCAAATATGTCACTAGCAGACGTTATCAAGAAAATTTTCGGCACCAAGGCTGACAGGGACCGCAGGAAGTTCCAGCCTATGGTTGACCTTTGCCTCGCCAAGTACGAGGAGATTGACCGCCTATCCAATGATGAGCTCAGAGCACGCAGCGCAGCTCTCAGACAGCTCATCAAGGACCGTACGGCGCAGAAAGAAGAGAGAGTCGCCCAGATCAAAGAGCGTCTCATGGAAGACATCCCGGTAGAGGAGAAGAGTAAGCTTTCAGACGAGTCGGATGTTCTCGTGCGTGAGATAGACGACCAGATCGAGGATATCCTCGCCGAGATTCTCCCAGAGGCTTTCGCCATCATGAAATCTACGGCGAGAAGATTCGCCCAGAACGAGACCGTGGTCGTCACGGCGAGCGATTTCGACCGCCTGCTCGCTACAAGCAGGGAGTTTGTCACTATCGAGGACGACAAGGCTATATGGCAGAATCACTGGATGGCCGGCGGAAACGAGGTCACATGGGACATGGTCCACTATGACTGCCAGCTCTTCGGAGGAGCCGTGCTTACATACAGTAAGAAGAACGCGGCTATCAAGGAGGGCGAGAGAAGCCGTGAGGGCAACATCGCCGAGATGGCTACCGGTGAGGGTAAGACCTTGGTGGCTACCTTGCCTGTGTTCCTCAACGCTCTGGCCGGAAAAGGCGTGCACGTCGTGACTGTCAACGACTACCTCTCAAAGCGTGACTCTGAGTGGATGGGACCTCTTTACATGTTCCATGGCCTGTCAGTTGACTGTATCGACAAGCATCAGCCTAACTCCGACGCGAGAAAGAAGGCTTACGCTTGCGACATCACCTTCGGTACGAACAACGAGTTCGGCTTCGACTATCTCCGTGACAACATGGCCGTAAGGCAGGAGGACCTCGTGCAGAGAAAACTCCATTACGCTATCGTCGATGAGGCCGACTCCGTGCTCATCGATGACGCCCGTACCCCTTTGATCATCTCCGGTCCTGTGCCAAAGGGCGAGGACCAGCTCTTCATGGAGTACAAGCCATATGTCGAGAAACTGTACCTTCGCCAGCGCTCTCTTGTGACAGAGGTGCTCAACCAGGCCAAGAAACTTATCGCTGACGGAAACGAGAAGGACGGAGGTCTTCTCCTTCTGCGCGCCTACAAGGGTCTGCCTAAGTACAAGCCTCTTATCAAATATCTCTCCGAGCCTGGTATCAAGCAGCTTCTCCAGAAGACAGAGAACTTCTACATGCAGGACAACGAGAGAGAGATGCATGTCGCTACCGACCCTCTGTACTTTGTCATCAACGAGATGCAGCACTCCGTGGATATGACCGACAACGGAAACGATGTCCTCGCCGACGCTGTCAGCGACCCTGAATTCTTCATCCTTCCTGACGCTGGAAGCAAGATCGCCGAGATCGAGCACCGTGACCTGATGAAGGAGGAAAAGCAGGCTCTCAAGGACGAGGTTCTCGCCGACTACGCTGTCAAGAGCGAGCGCGTTCACACTGTGAACCAGCTTTTGAAGGCTTACGCGATGTTCGAGAAGGATGTCGATTATATCATCAGTGAGGACAACAAGGTCAAGATCGTCGATGAGCAGACAGGTCGTGTCATGGAGGGACGTCGTTGGAGCGACGGACTCCACCAGGCTGTCGAGGCCAAGGAGAACGTGAAGGTCGAGGCCGCGACCCAGACCTTCGCGACTATCACCCTGCAGAACTACTTCCGTATGTACCATAAGGTCGCTGGTATGACAGGTACCGCGGAGACCGAGGCGGGCGAGTTCTGGTCTATCTACAAACTCGACGTGGTCGTAGTCCCTACCAACAAGCCTATCCAGAGAATCGATAATGATGACATCATCTACAAGACCAAGAAGGCCAAGTATGAGGCTGTCATCCGTAAGACCCAGGAACTCGTCAAGGAGGGAAGACCTGTGCTCGTCGGTACCACCAGCGTCGAGATCTCAGAGCTGCTCAGCCGTATGCTCCGTATAAGGGGCATCCAGCATCAGGTGCTCAACGCCAAGCAGCATGCCCGTGAGGCCGAAATCGTCGCCCATGCGGGTCAGAAGGGTACAGTGACCATCGCCACCAACATGGCGGGTCGTGGTACCGATATCAAGCTTTCGGAGGAGGTGCGCCAGGCCGGCGGACTCGCTATCATAGGTACGGAGCGTCATGAGAGCCGCCGTGTGGACCGTCAGCTGCGTGGACGTGCCGGACGTCAGGGCGACCCGGGAAGCTCTACTTTCTATGTCTCCCTTGAGGACGACCTTATGCGTCTGTTCGGTTCCGAGAGAATCGCGAGCGTCGTGGATAAACTCGGAATGCAGGAGGATGACGCTCTTGAGAGTTCAATGCTTTCAAACGCCATCGAGAAGGCTCAGAAGAAGAAAGAGGAGATCAACTTCGGTACTCGTAAGAGATTGCTCGAATATGACGATGTGATGAACTTCCAGCGTGAGGTCATCTACACCAAGAGACGCAACGCCCTTTCAGGAGAGCGTATCGAGGTGGATGTTCTCAACATGATGCAGGATATGGCTCAGATTATGGCCGAGCATGCCTCGGAATATGATTACGAAGGCTTCCAGGCCTACGCTATGGGCGCTCTGTCGATGGACCTGGGATTTGATGAGGACTTCTTCAACAAGGCTAAGCCGGCGGATCTCGCTGACGCTCTCTTTGGGAACATGACCCAGACTTATAAGCGCCGTCTTGACGCCATGATCGAGAAGGCTTGTCCTATCATCAAGGAAGTCTATGAGAAGCAGGGAGCCATCTATCAGAATATCGCTATCCCTGTATCTGACGGACGTAAGATGGTCCAGATCAGCGTGAACCTCAAGAGGGCTTACGAGACTGACTGCAAGGAGATTTCCCGCGAACTGAGCAAGCGTATAACCCTCTGGCAGATAGACGAATACTGGAAAGAACATCTGCGTGAAATGGATGACCTCAAGCAGAGTGTCCAGAACGCTTCATATGAGCAGAAAGATCCGCTCGTGATCTACAAGCTCGAGAGCTTCGACCTTTTCCGCTCTATGCTTGAGAACCTCAATAAGAGCGTGCTCTCGTTCCTTCTCAGGGTGCAGATTCCTCTCAGGGACGCTTCCCAGGCTCAGGCTCCTGCGCAGGTACGCCGTCCGGATACAAGCCGCATGCAGACTAGCCGCAGCGACCTTGTGACCAACAGCGGAGAGCCTAAGACCCGTATGCCTGTCCATGTGGAAAAGACCGTAAGACGAAACGATCCATGCCCATGCGGCTCAGGAAAGAAATTCAAGGCTTGTCACGGTAAAGACATGTAATCTAGGATATGAAAAAATTCTCGTACATCTTGGCGGCGATATTCTGCTGCTGCATGGCGCTGGCTATCATGTTGTCGGCGAAAAAACACAAGGAGGTTCCCGTAAGATTGCTCTACTGGAACATCCAGAACGGCATGTGGGCTGACCAGGGCAACAACTGGGACAATTTCGTCGCCTGGGTCAGCGAGCAGGATCCGGACATCTGCGTGTGGGCGGAGTCCAAGAGTCACTATCGCACAGGAGAGGATGTCTCATATGTCCTCGCTGACAGGGAGACTCAGTACTTGCCTGATAACTGGGACGTGATAGCCGAGCGTTACGGACATAAGTATGTCTATGTCGGCGGCGAGAGGGACTTTTTCCCTCAGACTATCACCTCCAAGTATCCTATCCACAACATGAAGAGGATAGTGGGAGAGCGTCCAGACTCAGTGGTCACTCACGGAGCCGGTTGGGCGCAGATAAAGATAGCCGGTAAGACCCTTAACGTAGTCACCCTCCACACCTGGCCGCAGAAATATGGCTTCGAAGTTGAGGACCAGAAGGCCAGCTCAGAGGCTCATGAGGGCGATTACTATCGTGCGAAGGAGCTCAAATATATCTGTGAGCACACAATCGGAAGCGTTCCCGGATCGGAGAATGAGTATTGGATGATGATGGGTGATTTCAACTCTAAGACCCGCCTTGACAACTGGCATTATCAGTATCCTGACGATACTCTGGCATTCCTTACCCATGACTATGTCCTTCAGAACACTCCGTACATCGATGTCCTTCATCAGCTTCGTCCGGACGAGTTCCAGGACACTCATTTCAACGGCACTCGCATTGACTATGTCTATTGCACCCAGCCGCTGTACGATTGTGTCCAGAACGCCTATGTGCCTCGTGAGGGCTGGGTCGATGTCCAGCGTATCCCTACGAGCAAGAAGCGCTTCTGCCAGCCTTCGGACCACCGCCCTATAATCGTGGATTTCAAACTGTAGCAATATGAGAAGAATCATCAATTATTCTGTCGCCATCATGACAGCGGCGCTGACTCTGCTTCCCCTCGGAGCACAGGCGAAAAAGAAAACAGAAGGATTCCGCCTTCTTTACTGGAACATCCAGAACGGAATGTGGTCTGATCAGGGAAATAACTACGACAATTTCGTCGCGTGGGTGAAAGAGCAGGACCCTGATGTATGCGTTTGGGCCGAGGCTCAGAGCATTTACTACACTGGCACTGCCACCAAGCTTCCTGTCGAGGAGAGATACCTTGTCGGACATTGGGCCGAGCTCGCCGCCCGCTACGGACATGAGTATGTATATATAGGTGGCCATCGCGACAACTATCCACAGGCTATCACCTCTAAATATCCTATCGAGAACGTCGCCCGTATAGTGGGAGATGACAAGACCCTTGTCAGCCATGGCGCCGGCTGGGCTACTGTCAACATCTGCGGCAAGACCATCAACATCGTGACTCTTCACACCTGGCCTCAGGCATATGCCTTCGGAGTCCCTGTCGAGAAGAGGGAGGAAAGTAAAGCTGCTCATGAGGGTGATTATTACAGAGCTACCGAGATGCAGTACATCCTTGACCATACGATCAATACTGTCAAGAATCCTCAGAAGCAGTATTGGATGATGATGGGTGACTTCAACTCTAAGAGCCGTGTGGATAATTACCAGTACAATCTTCCTGAGGACTCCTCTCAGTTCGCATGCCAGGATGTTGTAAGGGCCAATCCTTATTATATAGATGTTATCGCCGAATTGTATCCGGGAGACTTCAAGACTTCTACCGGAGGCAAGGCGCGCATTGACTATGTCTATCTCACCAAGCCTATGTTCAAGGCTGTGAAGCAGGCGTATATAATGTATGACGGTTGGGTGGCTCCATACCGTGACGAGGCGAAGATCAGCAATTTCTGGCATCCTTCAGACCATCGTCCTATCCTTGTCGATTTTGAATTTTAATTATAAACTTTTAATCTTTTACAATTATGGCAAACAAGTACGCAGGTACTCAGACTGAAAAGAATCTTGAGGCCGCTTTCGCCGGTGAGTCACAGGCAAGAAACAAGTACACATATTTCGCTTCAAAGGCGAAAAAAGAGGGATTTGAGCAGATCGCTGAGCTTTTCCTCAAGACTGCTGATAATGAGAAAGAGCATGCGAAACTCTGGTTCAAGGAGCTTCAGGGTATCGGTGACACCGCTCAGAACCTCGCCGCCGCAGCTGAGGGCGAGAACTACGAGTGGACTGACATGTATGAGGGCTTCGCTAAGACAGCCGAGGAGG
>JAKSJJ010000077.1 GCA_024398335.1 Bacteroidales bacterium
ATTTCAGGGCGAATCTGCCTGGTACACGAAGATATGATGATGTCAATGATCCGGCGGCCTCGAATTTTGATCAGAGCAAGACAGTCTGTGTCGAGGGCGAGCTTAACGGTCAGGCGGGACACTATGTCACCCTGTATTTCTCTCTCCCTTCAAGACCTCTGGCTCCTGATACGGACTTGACAAAGCCTTCCAGACTTATCGTGACCGCCTTTACACGCACTCATGCGTATCGTACCCTCAAGGCGTACACAATATCAGGCGATAAGATGAAGCCAGGCACTGTGGTAAGGCTTAATGTCAACTTCGCCGGCGGCCATATCAAGACTAAGGCTGTCACTGACCCTAACCTTGGCGTGACCTTCGCTTCTGGTCTTATCTTCGCGACAAAAGACGCTCCTGGTGATGATGTGCCATGGAACTACGGCATTTATGACAATCAGGGAGAGTACGCGGGACTGGATCAGCAGACTGACGTGATGGGTGATTACTTCATTTTCGGAAGCATCGATCCCCGTCAGGTGTTCCACCAGAGAAGGGATAGCTCTGAAAGTAGTTGGGTCCCTAGCAGATATTGGAACAGCTCATGGAACATGCCTGAGCCTCTGAAGGTCGTGGTGGATGGTAACGGCATGGCGACCCCTGAGGGCACTACGGATGTCGCCGCTCTCGCTGTTGTTGACGGTCAGAACAATATCTTCACGACTATGTCCAAGAAGGAGTCCGACCGAGTCTGGGCACGTATCCAGCTTGAGGCGAAGAAGGGCATAAACAGAGGATATTACTATTATGACGCTTTCGCGCACGACACAGACGAGTTCAGACACACCGCTCATCAGGCGAAGGGCGCGCATAGGGGATTGGCCGCAGGTGACCCTCGAAGGGCTATGTCAAGCACGATCGGTATCTGGATTGGTACAAAGACTCAGCCGTCTCTGGAGGATCAGGATAAGTATGTTTTCCTCCCTAGCAGCAACCAGCTCAACAACGCTACGACTAACATGTATCCATACGAGGCCGAGCTTACCGGCTACGAGGATGTGCAGCACTATCAATATTGGGCGTCCAAGGATTACGGAAATCAGCATGTGACTTGCTTGACTCAGGCGGAATATGACGCTCTGTCGGCGACGGATAAGGCTAAGTATGTGGATATCCCTACTAAACGCGGGGCCCGTGACGCGGAAGAATATGTCCATCACTATTATCTTAACTCCGAGCTTACCGGTTCGTTCAGCGCTACGATGAAATTCTCGACGAACACTAGGGATGTCGGGGCTGGTACGGCGACTTGCGAGAGGTTCCAGGTGTGGTACGCGTCAGGAACTTCCTTCCACTCGAATTCCGGCATCAAGCCAATGGACCAGACCTTCGGCCGAGTTGTCCGCCCGGTGATCTACTAATGTTTGATTCAGAAAAATGCGCGAAATCTCCATAAACGCGCATTTTTCTGATTTATGACAAAAGAAAATGTGTGAAATGGCCCAAAACACACATTTTGTGGCCAGGTGCGACCTCGTAGACCTCAAAAATCTTTCATATATTTGTATGTTATGAAACGTATTATGAAGATTTTGTCCGTACACGCCGCAAAGGCCACCCTTATCAGCATTGCCGCCCTTACTGTCCTTTCCTCATGCGGGAAGGGTGATTCTACAATATCTGTCATTCCTCAGCCGCGGAGCGTGGAATTGCACGGGGCCTCTTGCTCTCTCTATGGAGCGTCGCTGGAGATTGATCCTTCAGTCGCTGACAACGCTGTCATAAAGGACTTCACCGCGATGTTCGAAGGCCAGCAGCAGGAAGGAAAGGCCAGAATCTGCTTCGAGAAAGATTCAACCCTCGCTCCGGAGGCATATACGCTAGATGTCCGCTCTAAGGAAATTAGCGTCAGAGCCTCTTCCAAGGCTGGTTTTATCTATGCGGTGCAGACATTAAGGCAGCTTCTCCCGGCCAAGGCCATGACCTCCGGAGCGAAGGCTTCGAAGGATTGGCGAATAAGGACCATGCACGTTGAGGATCAGCCTCGCTTTGCTTACAGAGGCATGCACCTTGATTGTTCCCGCCATTTCTTTTCGACTGATGAGGTGAAAAAATACATCGACATCATGTCCCTTCATAAGATGAACAGGCTGCACTGGCACCTGACTGATGACCAGGGCTGGAGGGTAGAGATAAAGAAGTATCCTGCTCTCTCGGAGGTCTCCGCATGGAGGGAAGGAACGATGATAGGGCGAGACTTTGGCAGTAATGATGGCGTGCGCTACGGCGGATTCTACACCCAGGAGCAGCTTCGTGAGATAGTCGCATACGCTGACGAGAGAGGCATAACGATAATTCCAGAGGTTGATCTTCCAGGTCACATGCAGGCCGTTCTCGCGGCATATCCTGAGCTTGGCTGCACTGGCGGACCGTACAAGGTATGGCAGATCTGGGGCGTTTCGGAGAACGTTCTCTGCGCGGGCAAGGAGGAGACTTTCACGTTCATCGAGGATGTTCTTACAGAACTTATGGACATATTCCCGTCAGAGTATATCCACATCGGAGGCGATGAGTGCCCGAAGACTCGCTGGAAAGAGTGCCCTTGCTGCCAGGCGAAGATTAAACAACTGGGCCTGAAGGCTGATGAAAAGTTCAGCGCGGAGGATTATCTCCAGACATACGTGATGAACAGAGTCGAGAAGTTCCTCAATGACCACGGACGCCGCATCATAGGATGGGACGAGATTCTCGAAGGGGACATCTCGCAGAGCGCCACTATCATGTCCTGGCGAGGCTCTTCCGGCGGAATCCGCGCCGCACGCTCCGGACGTGACGCTATCATGACTCCTAACAGCCATTTCTATTTTGACTATTGCCAGACTAGAGATATCGCTAACGAGCCTGTATGTATCGGCGGATATGTCGCAGTGGACAAAGTCTATTCTTACGAGCCTCGTGACCCGGATTTCACTGATGAGCAGTTCAGCCATATCCTCGGCGTCCAGGCTAACCTTTGGACTGAGTATATTCCTGATGACGCGCAGCTGGAGTACATGCTTTTGCCAAGAATGTCCGCTCTCAGCGAGGTGCAGTGGTGTGCCCCTGAGCGAAAAGACTGGGATCGCTTCCGCGAGGATATGAATCACATGCGGGAGATTTACGACGCTCTTGGGTATAATTACGCGACGCATCTTTTCGACGGCAGACTCGATGCGGCAAGGGCGGCTCAGGGCACATACTCTCACAAGGCCCAGGGCAAGAATGTCCAGCTGCTGACTGTGCCTTATTCGAGCTATCGCTTCAATGCTCCCGCTGAGCTTTTTGACGGCAAGAGGGGAGACATGGATTTCCATTCGGGCGCATGGATAGGTTTCCACGGAAAGCCATTGGAGGTCGTGATCGAGATGGATAAGACCAAGTTCAGCTCAGTGATGATCGAGATTCTTTCCGATAAAGGAAATTATATCTTCGCTCCTACCTGGCTGAAGGCTTCTGTCTCGGAGGACGGCGTTGATTTTCAGGAACTTGCGTCTTCGGAATATGAGCCGCAGACCGGAAAGGACAAGGACGGCGTGATGCAGTTTGAACTGAGCTTCCCGAAGACTAAGGCTAAATATCTCAAGGTCGAGGCGGGCACTATCGATGTCCTTCCTGATTGGCATCCAGGCGCCGGCGCACGCGCTTTTCTCTTTGTCGATGAGGTCGTAGTTAAATAAATTGTATGAACGTTTTTTGTCTTATCACCCTACTTTTCTGCTCGGTTTTCCAGCCGGACTCGCTCCAGAACGCATATGAGAATTATGTGGCTAAGAGCTCTCCGGAGAAACTTTATGTCCACATGGACAGGACATATTATTGTCAGGGCGAGACGCTCTGGTTTAACGCGTATCTTAAAAACGCGTCAGAATATGCCCTCGCCCCGGAGAGTAATTATATATATGTAGAGTTGCTGGATTCTAAGGGAAAGGCAGTGCAAAGGGTGAAGGTCAAGCGCGACAGGGAGTCTTTTCCGGGGCAGTTGGAACTAGCCGAAGATCTTCCAGGTGGCGAATATGTCCTTAGGGCGTACTCTCTTTGGCAGATGAACGGTCCTTGCGAGTATATGTTCAATCAGAAGCTGACGATTTACGACAAATCCCGCAAGCGCGCCCGTCAGAATGAGGCGGCCAAGGACATAGACATCTCCTTTTATCCCGAGGGCGGACGCCATTTCGGGGGCTCGAAGTCAATCATAGGTTTCAAGGTCATGGACGACAAGGGACGGAGCGTGGACCTGACGGCGGATCTTGTGGACAGCGAAGGGACGGTGCTTGCGCAGGTCAGCACCACTCATGACGGAATGGGCTCTCTGGTGTTTTTCCCTAATTTCGGGAAGCATTATTTCTTGCGGACGGAAGGCGGACGCGAGTATCCTGTGCCGGATCCTTCCGAGAGCGGAGCGTGCGTGGGAGTCGTGAGTTCTCCGACAAGGCATGTGATTACCGTCGATGGCGCCCCGGGGGAGGATTATAGCCTTTGGATCAGGGACGTATCGTCTCTTCGCCATCTGAAGACATTCACATTACAGGGTCCTCAGGCTGTGGCTGTCATTCCTTCTTCGCTTCTTCGCCCAGGAATAAATCATGCCTTGCTTCTTAATAGGAACGGGGAGATCGTGTCCGAGCGTCTTTTTTATAGCGGGGACATGAGTAAGTCTTCCCCTGTGTGTACATTCACGGCGGCAAAGCCCGATTCAAGGGTCGTGGGTTGTGAGCTGAATCTGTCTGAAGACGGGGCGGCTGCCGACGGAATCTGCTCAGTGTCAATCGTTAAAGGGGCATTCTCTTCATTCCAGCAGGACGAGGGCATAGTCTCGTACATGAATCTTTCCAGCGAGCTTAAGGGCAAGATCAACAATCCTTCATACTATTTTGATGATAGTGTGCCTGCTTCAGAAAGGACGGCGGCTCTGGACCTGCTTCTTATGATCCAGGGCTGGAGCTATTATGATTTCACTCCTACGGTTAAATATCCTAAAGAGTACACTCAGTCGATAACAGGAAAAATCAGCCGTGTCCTTCAGACTAAGAAGGCGCCGAGCAATTTTATTTTCTACGTCTATATCCCTAAGTTGAAGTTCAACTCTCTGGTGGACGTAGATAAGGCTACCTCGTTCATCATCGATAGCCTCGACTTCGAAGAGGGCACTGGCGTTCTGATAAAAGCGGATAAGATCGGTACGGGTGCGGATTACATCCCTAAATGGGACGGTGACCCCTTCGCTCCGCCTTTCCGTTATGTCAGCGCTTCTGGTCGCTGGGCAGGCCCCGGCGCCGAGCGTACAGACTCCCTTTTCGCCCATGCCAAGGACCTGGAGGAACTGAACGCGGCTGTCGTGACGGCGGATTCGGACGAGCCGTTTATCCATTTTCAGGAGGGGCGTGACATCAGCCGTGATCAGATGGAGATGTTCGGGGACCGTACTTTGGTTGAATATTTATCCATGGTTGTAACCGGCTTTGAGTATAAGGATGAAGCCATGTACAATAGGCGAATAATTGGCGCAGGCTTCTCGCAGGCGGGCACGTCCGAATCGGAGGAAGCATCGACTCCAATGGAAGTGCCTGGAGAGCCGGGGAAGGGGAATGTCGTGCTCGTTGTTGACGGAACGGAGCAGCCTTGGGCGATTTTCGATGATGTGAGAATGGCGGATATTGCCTTGCTGAACATCAATAAGAACGCGGATACATTCTATAACAGTCCGGGTGGAGTAGTCTCAATCGTACTTCGTGCCGGAGCGACGGTTTCCCGTCAGGAAAGCACTGAGCCTTCGCTTTTGTACATAACACCTCTAGGCTATCAGCAGCCTCGTAAGTTCTATTCGCCTGTTTATGAGCAGCAGGGTACTCTCGCCGCTATGGGAAATACGCTCCACTGGGAGCCTCGTCTTGAGATTACTGGCGGTAAGGCTTCGTTCAGTTTCCTGGAGTTCGAGCCTGGCGAAAGCTGCTTTGTCCGCGTCGAAGGCCTCACCTCCACCGGCCACCCATTCTCCCGCTGGATCCGATTGTAGGGGTTTGTTAATTCGTTAAACACGTGCCTTCTAGTTCTGCTCCGCCAATTTCTTGACAGTATCGATGTCAAGTTTGGTACATTCAGATACAATCTCGGGGGACATTCCTTTGGATATAAAAGCCTTAGCTATAGTTTCTGTAACCTCAGCCGTGTTTTTCTCAACGGCTTCTCTTACGGCGAGTTTTCGCTCGTTGATTATATCCCATTCGTTTCTCATATCGATAAAGTATTGAAGTTCCTGCTCCTTTGTGAACCCAGCCATCTCGCTGGCCGCCAAGACCGTATCAATGTACGGGTCTCCCTGTAGGTTCTCCGGCACATCGGTCAGCTCCGAAGCGTGTTGTAGCAAATATAGCAATTTCTCAGGATAGGTGGAGAGTTCTTCGATTTTTTTGTCGAACTTTTCCAGAAGGAGAATCTTGTAGCGTGTGCTGTTAGGCAACAGCGCACCTGTGTTTATCTCTCGTGTCTCGTATGTGAATGAATAGCGGTTCGGAGCAGCGGCAAGCAATTCTTCCCCGCTTACGATCCCCATTATGTCGAAATTCAGAAAGGCGATGATATAGGTCTCGCTGAAGTTGTAATCCCATTCCCCGATATCGCCCTGCATGGCGATAATCTTGGATGCATAATAGACCATTCGCTGAAGGAAGAAGTCTTGTCTGGAATTCTGCATCTCTACCATGACCCTCGTTCCGTCCTGACATTCGGCGAGCACATCAATGAAAGCTCCTCTGGAATCCTGAGTCTCACGCACGAGCTCGTTTCTCAGGAACCTGACATCTACGACGTCTATTCCGAGAATCCCCTTGATAAGCCCTATCGTGGCGAGTTTGTAGTCCTCGCTTCCAAAAATACGTTTGAACACAGTATCCACAGTCATTTTGGCGAATCGTGTTCTCTTGCAGGTAAATTTTAAATTTTCCATTATTGTAAATTTTTAAATGACTCTGCAAGAAGGCTATTCTTATCCATTTACAAAAAAAATAAGCGCTTACAATTACTTATAAGCGCTTAATTGTCAATTTTTTGCAAAATGCCTATGGAAGGCTTGCCTACTGGATGAAAAGTTGGTAGGCGAGGCGTTCGTCGCCGTTAAGGAGGTGGATTATGCCGCGGTATTCAAAGCCCGCCTTGGCGACGCAGGCACGCATGATATTATTGTCCTTATGGGTGTCTATCCTGAGCCCGGCGATTCCTCTTTGGCGGCATTGCTCAAGGGACCATTTGAAGCAAGTCCTAGCTATGCCGTGGGAACCGTGAGCCGCGGCGATACGGTGAATGGTAGCGTAAGGCTCGTCCTCCCTGATCCATGCACCTTCATATATCTTGAGATATGTTGGCTCTATGCCCGGAATAAAGGCGAAGGTGCCTACGATGACTCCTTCACTGTCCTCAATGACATAGCTGCACCCTCGTCCCATGTCCAAGAGAACGGCCTCCTCCCCGGGATATGTCCCCGGCCACTGATTGACGTTGCCGTCCTCACGCATAGTCTGCCTCGCCTGAGAGAAAATCTCCTCTAGACGCGGGATATCTTCCTTCCTTGTCGCCCTGATAGTCATCTGTGAACCTCTTATCTTCTGCGAAAATACGAAGACTCCGCTAAACACACAAAAACGATAGCCGTTTTTTCGACTTCCTTGCCGTCGCTTGAAGCAAGGTAGTCGAGAATTCTGGTTTCAGTCGGCAGGCGGAGGGTCAGGGCTCAGGCTTCGGCGGTCTGCTTCGCTCCAAAAGAAGCCTTGACGTCGCAACTCCTCCTTTT
>JAKSJJ010000078.1 GCA_024398335.1 Bacteroidales bacterium
GAATCTGTCCTTCTTTTTTAAAAGTTCAAGGAATCCATGCCAACCCATGTTTCCGGTAGCACCGGTTATGAGCACTGTCTTTTTCATATTTCTACTTTTAACTATTTTCTTTTACCTCAGCCAGAGTTCCGGATTCTGGGCCGCCTGACCCTGCCATAGCTCAAAGTGAAGCATCGACTCCCCTCCTATGACATCTACGACTCCTATAGTCTGACCTGTCTTTATTTTATCTCCCGCCTTCACAGACGTGGATTTCAGCTTGCAATATAGCGTGAAATAGCTTCCGTGCTGCACAAGGACACATTGATTATTTCCCGCGATGACAGCTATCTGACGCACGACTCCGTCAAATACACATGTGGCCTTGGCGCCCTTCGCCACGGCGATGTCAATGCCATAATTGAACGGAAGCTTCACGTTCGTGAACACTGAATGGTTGTGCTGGCCGTATTTATTCACGACTGTACCCTGCACAGGCCAAGGAAGTTTCCCCTTATTGGCGGCGAATTCTCCCGCCAATGTGACGTCCGCCTCGGTCTTCTTGACGCTGGTCTGCTTCTTAACCGTCTCCGCGATTATTCGCTTTATCTCCGCGTTAAGGGCCTCCACCTGCTTTTTCTTCGAGGCGAGCTCCTTCTCATACTTGCTCTTGTTCTTCTTCAGGTCCTTGATTATACCCTCGCACTGGCTCTGCTCCTTCTCCAAGTCGCCTACCTCCTTCTGCTTCTGGGCCTTAACCTTCTGTGCCTCCGCCTTCAGACGGGTGAGTTCCTCCTTCTGCGCCTCTAACTTCTGCTGAAGGGAGCGTAACTTCTGAGCCTGCTCCTTCATCGAGTTCGACAGGTTCTTGAAATAACTGTAACGTCTGAACGCCTGGGAGATATTATCGCTCGCGAAAATGTACATGTACCACAGACGGGCGTCCCTGTTCTTATAGGCGCCCATCACAAGACGAGAGTAATATGTAGAGAGCGTATCAACCCTCTTCTGAAGGTCGTTGATCTGGCGCTGTTTGCTGTAAAGGCTGTCGTCGTAAACCCTTATCTGATAATCGGTCTGAGAGACCACCTGACGACGCAACGCTACTTTTTTCTGGACAAGCGACAGGTTGGAAAGAGCGCTGCGGCTTTTCGTGGCGTTATCCTTCAACTGTTTGTCAATCACCGCTATTTCCTTCTGCAGCTGGGCCTTTTTCGCCTCCTGGCTGCTCGTATCCTGGGCAGACGAGACCATGCTCGCCGCACCCAAAAGCAATACCGCTGATATGAAGGAGAGGATTCTCATCTATTTTTCCTTTGCCGCGGCTTGTTCCCTATAATACTTCGCGAGATCCTTCTCGCCCAACGCGTCCAACACGGCGGCGTAATGTCTTAGCAACACGGGATCTTCCTTGCCGCCATAAAGAATAGCGTGCTTGAACATACCCTTCGCCTCGAGATCCTTGCCCTGCAGATGGAGTATCCACCCGAACGTGTCCAGATATGTTGGATTATCCGGCTCGCTTACTATGGTCTTACGGCTCATGGTTTCCGCCTTTTTCATCTGCTTTTTCAGGAGACTGAGATGGTAGGCGTAATTGTTGAGCGCCGGGTTGTGGTCCGGTTTTACTTTCAACGCCCTCTTATAGTTCTTGAAAGCCTTTGAAAGGTATCCCATGTCAACGCAGATATCGCCGGTGGTGGTGAGCATATCTGCCATCTTGTTCTTGTCGGAAGCCTTCGCCGCCTCGTCATATGCTTCTCTCAAGACGTCAAACAGTCTTTCGTAGTCCTTGTTCTGGTAATAAGCGTATATCGCCGTATTTAGGAACTGCTCGTTTGAAGGGAACTTCTCATGAAATTTCCAAGAATAATCAGCGAGAGAGTCCAGCTGGCCCATCATAGCATAATACTCGCAAAGCAGCGACGCGGTAGGCTCGCTGTCGGGATGGGTCAGAGCGTTAGCCTTCACGCAGTCAAGGGCTTTACCATGTTCCTGGAGCTGGTAATAATAGATCGTACCCATCATCAGCACCGCCGAATCCGCCGGATACTGCTCGACCATGGACTCCACCAAAGGGTCGACATCTTTTCTGCGGGAGTTGACAAAACGCGGATCGCTACGGCGCAGGAACTCGTTCAGATAGTCATACTTCGCTCCCACGGGGCAATCTTCATTATCCACGAGCCATTTTATCTCCGGGAAGAATTTCGTGTAATTCGCTTTGATTCTATAGGCCTCCGCGAGACCGAGATGAGCCGCTATGTAATCCGGAGCCACTTCCAGGGCTTCGTTATAAAGAGAGAGGGCCAGCGAGTCTTTTCCCTCGTTGAGATAATGGTTTCCCAACAGGACCTGGGACTGAGGGGAGACATAGTCAGAGCAGAAATCCTCAAGGACCTTGGCGCCGGCCTGGTCTTTCCCCTGAGCCATAAGGCAGCGATATCGGGCGTTGATTATACTCTCATCTACTCCTCTTTGGGTCTCAACCTTAGCGATGGCCTCCAGAGCCTGATCGTAGCGGCCCATCGCCATGTACATATCGACAAGGTCGTAAAGGACCTCTATCTTATCGGGGAAATCTTTCGATAGCTCTTCCGAGACGGCCAAGGCTTCAGAGCGCTTACCGGCGAGGTTAAGAATAGCGCTAAGACGGGAACGATACCAGAAATTCTTCGGGTCCAGCTGGGCTGCCTTTCTTAAATATTCAACCGCGCGGTCCGTGTCCCTGACATAGAAATAGCACATGCCCAGATAGTAATGGGCGGCATCGTTCCGGGGCTCGTTATGCACCACATAGGCGAGAATCTCAGCGGCGCCCTTCACGTCAGAATTGTCAAATAACTCCACCGCCTTCTGGACCAAGTTCTCGAACTTCAAGTCGTTATCATTGGTCTGCGCATGGAGCGCCACCCCCGCGAAAAGCGGCAGCAGCACAAAGAAAATTCTGAGAAAGACTTTCATCGCAAGTTATACTAACTTGCAAATGTATGAAAAATAGCTGTTGATTACAACACAGAGATAGCGGAAAGGCGATTCCCGATGGCATGGATTCCATCGATGATTTTTTTACGCATCGGCTCTCTTGGATTTCTCCAACCTGACGCATAATGACTCAACTGTTGAAGATTGATACCTGTCTCCTCCGAAAGCGCCTTACGAGAGACAACCCTTTCAGTATAGTGCAGGAGCGCCCTTGTCGTAAATACATACTCGTAAGCGTGTTCTAATAAAAATTCTTCCGGAACAGTAATTCCGTCCTCGACCAAACCTTGGACATGCTGTCCTATAGAATATTCAATTTCTTTTTGAAGGTTCTTAAAAGAAGACGAAGCAACGACAACCGCCACATCCTCATTCTCAGGACATGCCATATAATTACCATTCCAATCAACCTTGATTTTTACTACTCTTTTTTCCATCCCGCCTGTTTAAAAACACTATTTAAAATTTCCTGTTCCAATACTTGTGATGGCTTTCCATTAACCGTGACCCGCCCAGACTTGACCGTATGTTTATACTGCCTATGACTACCACGTTGCCCGACAAGATACCAGCCATCTTCCCTAAGCATTCTTAAAATATCTCGGACTTTATATCTTCTCATGGCAAAGATATACAAAATTATATCATTATCAAATATCCTGACGGTCAAGGAAGCGATAAAGCGTCGCCTCACGCAGGTGGGAGATGCCGATATTTTCCTTTCCATCCATATCAGCGATAGTGCGGGCGATTTTCAGAATCCTTGAACAGGCTCTGGCGGACAATCCCATTGAGTCCATCACCTTCTCCAGATATTCGCTCCCCTCATTATCCAAAGGGCAATATTTCTTGATCTGGCGGGAATCCATCTGGGAATTCGTGAAGATGCCCTCACCGGAGAACCGCCTTATCTGTATCTGCCTCGCGGCCATTACTCTCGCCGCTACCACCTCAGAACGCTCCGCGATAGTTCCTCTTACGAGTTTTCGGGAATCCACGCTATGAAGCCATACCTGAAGGTCTATCCTGTCCATCATCGGACCGGATAAACGGGCGATGTAGGCGCTTCTTCGTCCCGCCGAGCAGGTACACCTGTCGCCTTCTCCGAAATATCCGCACGGACAAGGGTTCGATGCCGCCACAAGCATGAAATTCGACGGGAATTCAACTTTTGTCTTCAGCCTTGAGATAGTCACCTTGCCGTCTTCCATCGGCGCACGGAGGGTCTCGATCAGCCGCTTTGGCGCCTCGCAGAACTCGTCAAGAAAGAGTACGCCGTTATGGGCCAGGGATATTTCCCCCGGCATGATATTGTCGCTTCCGCCCCCAAGCAAAGCGGGCACCGAGGCGCTGATATGCGGCGAGCGCACAGGCCTTTGCCATATAAGGCCTCGCCCCGTAGGCATCTGCCCCGCCACCGAGTATATCTTGCTTGTGACTAGCGCCTCCTCCCTTGTAAGTGGCGGCAAGATTCCCGCCAAAGCCTTCGCTAAAGAACTCTTCCCTGACCCCGGCGGGCCTATCATCATTATATTATGCCCGCCCGAAGCAGCTATCTCCATAGCTCGATTCGCCGCCTCCTGACCCACGATGTCACAAAAATCCGGAACTCCCACCATACATGTAGAGCGAGGGGAAGAGGCTTTCCCTACGACCCTAAGGTTCTCGGCATACTCGCCCGAGAGCAGCCTTACGGCGTCATCAAGGGTTCTCACGCCATATATCTCCACCCCGTCACAGTCTGCCGCCTCCTGCGCCGAATTCATGGGAAGAATCACTCCCTTGTAACCTTTCTCCCTCGCCATCTCCGCGATGGAAAGAGCCCCGTTCACATCCCTTACAGAAGCGTCCAGGCCCAGCTCGCCCATAACGAGGAACTCTCCAAGGCGAGGCAATTCCACCTGTTCCGAACTGTCTATGATACCCAAGGCGATGGGAAGGTCATAGCCCGAACCTTTCTTATGGATATCAGCGGGAGCCAGATTTATGACTATTTTCTTTCCCGGCACCTTGAAGCCTCTCGCGCTCAGGGCCGTCATGGTCCTCAACAGACTTTCCTTCACCGCCGCGTCGGCGAGACCTACCAAATGGATCCCCAGTCCGGAGGAGATACTGACTTCCACCGTCACCTCGAAGGCGTCGATGCCTATACATTTCGCGCAATGAACATACGTAAGCATATCGTGTCGTTTTTGCGCGAATATGCTGACATGATTCAGCAAAAAACGTCAAAAAAAGCAAAACCTTCAGATTCCCTAAAAAGTTTTGCTTTTTCTGTTGTCTTTTTACAAATCTAGCGTACCCGGATTCTCATTCCGGCCTCGACGCCGACGGTAAGAGGCTGCTTGACTCGTATGCTTTCAGGATGATTTCCCTTGAAATAATAACGTACACTTGGGTCCAGGTAGAATCCCACCCTGTCAGCGACGATGAACTCTACGCCTATACCGGCGTTCACGGAGAACTGAAAGCCTCCGAGAGGATCTTTGGAAACCTTCTTTCCTGTCGCTCCCTGCATCACGTATCTATTATCGACGCAATGCTCGGCTGTTCCGCCCGCATATGTATAGAAGTCCACGAAATTGTTCTTCACGATGCTGAAATACGCCTCGAGCGGAACTCCTATATATGCTTGGCGGTTGTGAATAGATGAGTATACTGTCGTATGTACCTGGTCGTCCGAGTCTATCTCACGATAGTTTCCGGCGAAGGTGCGTGACAAAAGCGTGTAATTAACGCCGACACCCAACGCCCAGCGAGGAGTGAGATTTATCTTTGTTCCGACACCGAACGATAAAGGGATAGCATAAGCGGATTCGCCGGTCTGAGTGACCGCGTTGAACTTAGGAGCCGCTGAGGAATAGTGTCTTGACGGGACGCTCAGGTTCTTTGTCGTCGTCTTTCCCGTATTGCTTGTGGCGTCTCCAAAGGCCGTAATGCTCGCTTTAACGCGGTGGCTCCTTTCTTTTTCACGCTCATCATCGACATAGTCAAACTCCTCCGTCTCCAAAGAGCGCTCTACGGCAGTCTCCTTATCAGAAGGCTTGTCCGGGGATGTCTCGACGGATTGTGACTGGGATGGTTCATCAGGGAGAGCCGCCTGCACGGAAGAGTCCTCCGAGAAGGATTCGAAGACATCGGCAGGAGCCTCCGCCATCTGCTCCGGCACAGACGCCGCTTTATCCACGGACGCCAAAACGCGGGTGATTTCCGCTCTTGCCGGAAGGCTCTTGCTCCCCGTCACTTGCTCTGACGAGATTTCCTCCACAGTACTATGAGAGTCTTCCTCTAAAGTCGAAGGTATATCGGCGACTATGCCTTGCGACACGCCCTGGTCGATAATCTTTACTATGTCCCCTTCCGCATGACGCTTAGGCAATACAATGGCCAAGGTCACGGCCGCCGCCACCGCTACAGGAGCCAGGACTCGGCCAAACCACACGATAACAGGAGTCTTCTTCTTCGCAGGCGAAGCAGGAAGACGCCCCTGGAGCGCATCCCACATACCCGCAGGCACGCTTTCCGTACCCTCGGCCATGGTGGATCTCACCAGCGAATCAAAATCTTTTTCTTCCATTTTCACCTTTTTTACTTTTCTTTCATTTTCTCCTGCAACCACAACCTCGCCCTCGACAACTGCGTCCTTGATGTCACCTCGCTTATCCCTAGCGCCTGGGATATCTCCTTATGAGAATAACCCTCGATGACATACATGTTGAACACGCTTCGAAAACCTGGAGGGAGCTGCAGTATTAAAGCCATGAGCTCTTTGTATCCGATGTTCTCCATCGCCGATGGCGTCGACGCGCTGACTCCGACCGCGCTTTCCAAGTCCTCGCTCATCTTCAGGGCATCCTTCTTTCGAAGGTACATAAGACAAGTAGTGACGAAAATCCTGCGCGCCCAGCCCTCGAACGAGCCTTCCCCCTTGTAGCTGTCCAGTTTTGTGTATAATGTCACGAACGCGTCCTGGAGAAGGTCCTCCGCGACGCTCCTGTCACCGACATACCTCAGACACACGGAAAGCATCTTCGGAGCGAGAAGCTCGAAAAGCTTTCGCTGCGCCTGACGGTCTCCGTCTATGCAAGACTGCACTATCTTCTGCTCAGATATATCGGCCACGGCTTATCAATATCGCCCCATCACACCGTGTTAAAGATGCGTACGGAACGGTTAATGTTGCAAACTTTGAGTATCAAAGATACAAAGTATTTGTATATTTGCCTTAGATGCTAGATTTTATGACACTTAAAGAATATATAGAAAACGAGATTATCCCTCGCTATGACAACTTCGACGCCGCCCACCAGCGGGACCACGTCCTTACGGTAATCAAACAGGCATTGACTATCTCAGAAGGATATGGACTTGATAAGGACATGCTTTACGCGGCCGCGGCCTTTCACGACACAGGACTTGTCGCGGGAAGGAAGACTCACCACCTGGAATCAGGGAAAATCATCAGGGAGGACCCTGTCTTGCCACAGTTTTTCTCACAGGAACAGATAGAGACCATAGCACAGGCGGCGGAGGATCACAGGGCCTCGAGCGACCATGAGCCCCGCAGTCTCTACGGCAGGGTCATAGCCGAGGCAGATAGAGTCATAGACCCCATGACAATCATTCGCAGGACCATACAGTACGGGCTTTCAAACTATCCGGAGAAAGAAAAGGAGGAGCAGTACGAGCGTATGCTAGAGCATATACACGAGAAATACGCCGAAGGCGGCTATCTTAAGCTATGGATCAAGGAGTCGCCGAACGC
>JAKSJJ010000079.1 GCA_024398335.1 Bacteroidales bacterium
CTTGACTGTCTCCTTTGAGATAGTCACAGGGGTAGGAACGTATGCGGACTGCCCATACGCGACGCGGACGGACATCATAAGGACGGCCAGTATCAGTATGAGTCTATTTTTCATGGTCTGGAAGGCTATTTATGAAGTCGTGGAATTTTCTTGAGAAATTCGCCCATGACAGACGTATCTGCTCTGGACGGATGTTGTCCACGCGGGATTCTCTAAGGGATGGGTCCGCGAAGAAGCGGCGTATTTCTTTGGCTACGCTCTCCGCGTTGACTTCTTTACAGACAAGTCCCGTGCCACGGTTTCCGATTGTCTCCTTGAGACCTCCGACATCGGTCACCACCATAGGGACTTCAAAATGGTATGCCACGGAGCTTATTCCGCTCTGGGTGGCTCTTCTGTATGGAAGAACCGCCAGGTCAGAGACGCTGAAGTACTCTGATACCTGCGAGTCCTTGATGTATTTCAAGAATAGATGAATCCGGTCTTTGCTACCGGACGCGTCTATGATGTCCTGATAGGACTTGAACGAACCGTATGGCTCACCGGCAATGACTAGCTGATAGTCCTCAGGAAGGGATTTGAACGCCTCAAGGAGAATATCCAATCCCTTATATTGGCGAATAAGACCGAAGAACAGCAAGGTTTTTTTCCCGTGTTCCAATCCGAGGGCCTCCTCTGCGGCGTAGCGGTCCTTCTTCGCTCCGAAATGACTGTAGAGGGGGTGCTGAATCACGGTGTATGCCGCGTCGGGCTTGAGCTCAAGCAGGTCTTTTGACACAGCTTCGCACAAGGTGACGCAGCCGTCGCTGCCGCTGAGGAAATATTTTGTCAGCGGGGTGTCGAAGAAATGTCTCTCGTGGGGAACCACGTTGTCCAGAATCGAGATGACCTTGCAGTTCTTCCTCATGCGCCTCGTGATAAAGCCGAGAGAAGGGGCGAACCAGGACATCCAATACCTGACAATAAGAACATCCGGGCCCCAGGCGCGGATTTCACGCAGGGTCCGGATGTATGATATAGGATTGACTGTATCCAGAAGGCGAACGCTCTCCACAGGGATAGCTTCGTCGTCAGCGCTCACGTATTGAGTCTTTCCCGGAAAGAGAATGTCCGGATACTGTCTTTTGAAATTGAATGCCCGCACATCGTCAGTCTTGCCCAGCTCTAGAAACAGATTTGTGTTGAACTGGGATATCCCTCCTCTATAAGGGTAGAAACAAGACAGGATGGCGATTTTCAATTATTCCTCTTTTTCGTTTTTGCTCTTGACGTACTCCTCGTTGAGGCCGGCGATGATAGCGTCGGTGAGGTCGAGGGCTGCTGAACCGTTAACGACAGGGAAGTCGATCACTGAAGTCTCGCTTCCGCCTGTTCCCTGGTTGGCGAGGATGAGAGCGTAACGGCCGTCAGCGTTGAATTTCTCGACGTAAGTCTTGATGGCGTCAAGGATCTCGTTGTTGAGGACCTCGAGCTTCTCCTGGATCTCAGCCTGCTTTTTCTGAGCATAGTTGTTAAGCTCAGCCTGCTGCTGCTGGAGCTTCTGACCCTGTACCTGAGCGGTTGACTGGGTGAGCAGACCCTTGTTGATCTTATCCTGGAAAGCGTTATAGTCGTTCTCGACCTTCTTACCTCTACGGTTGATCTCGTTCTCGATGTTCTCGACCTCGGTCTGGACTACGGCTGTTCTGTCGTTAGCGAAGTCATACTCCTTGATTACGCGGCTGATGTTGAAATAGGCGATAGGGCCTGCGACGGAAAGGGTGTCAGCGGCGGCTACGTCAGCCTTGCCGCCTTTGCAGCATGTCTTGCAAAGTACAACTGTTCCGAACGCGAGAGACACCACCAAAGCGGCGATGCTGATGATAAGTGATGTGTTTTTCATTTGGTTATTGAAATTAATTGTTTGTCTTTTGTGTCACGTCCGCCCGCGCATAATGCGCAAAGCGGAAGGCAAAGTTAATCAAAATATTTTAATCTTTTCAAGATAGGCCTGGATTGTTTTCTCTAAGCCCATGTAAAGAGCATCGCAGATGATGGCGTGACCTATCGAGACTTCGTCGGTCCAAGGTATAGTCCTGATGAAGAATTCGAGGTTCTCCAGACTCAGGTCATGTCCGGCGTTGAGCCCCAGGCCCGCGTCTTGGGCGGCCTGTGCGGCGGCAAGATACGGGGCGACAGCTTTCCGCGGGTCAATCTTATATTCTCTGGCGTAGCCTTCGGTGTAGAGCTCGACTCTGTCGCAACCGCATGCGGCGGCGCCGTAAACCATTTGAGGGTCCGGGTCGACAAAGATCGATGTGCGTATTCCGTGGGACTTGAAAAGGGCACATGTTTCTGTAAGGAACTCCTTGTTAGCCAATGTGTTCCATCCGGCGTTCGAGGTGATGGCGTCGACGGCGTCGGGCACTAGGGTCACCTGGTCGGGATGGTTCTCGAGTACTAGCTGGACGAATGATTCGATAGGGTTTCCCTCCATGTTGAATTCGGTGCTTAACAGAGGGCGGATGTCGCGGACGTCCTGATATCTTATGTGCCTTTCGTCGGGGCGAGGATGTACTGTAATTCCTTCCGCTCCGAACCTCTCGCAATCAAGGGCCGCCTTCACCACGTCTGGCATATTGGCGCCACGGGCGTTGCGTATGGTGGCGATCTTATTGATGTTTACGCTGAGTCTTGTCATCTGCGCTATGATTAGTAAAGCACAAAAATAACGATATTTCACAAATATTTGCTTAATTTTGTACTCTTATCGCAAATACATGAAAGTAGCATTATATACCAGAACCCCGGATTCCAATGCCGGAAGGATGCGTCCGGAATTTAAGGATTCCCTCATCAAAGAGGGCATCAACGTCCGGGATATTGACCACGGACAGCCTTATGACGGGGCTGACGACGTGTTTATCGCCCTCGGCGGAGACGGAACGTTCCTTGACGCCGCTTCGATAGTCGGCGATAAGGGTACGCCTATCCTGGGGGTAAACGGAGGACGCCTCGGTTTTCTGTCGGAGAATCGTCCAGAGGCGGTCATTGAGGCTTTGACGAAGCGGGAATATGGTATCGAGAAAAGAAGTCTGCTGGAACTTGTATCCCCGTCCGGGCTTTTCCAGTGGCCATTCGCTCTTAACGAGTTCAGTGTCCACCGCCGCGGCGCTGCCATGCTCGGTGTCGATGTCGTAATCGACGGCGTGACTCTCCCTACATACTGGGCGGACGGCTTGCTGGTGGCGACAAGCTCCGGCTCTACTGCCTACTCTCTCAGTGTCGGAGGACCTATTGTGCTTCCTGAGTCCAAGGTCCTTATCATATCTCCTATTTCTCCGCATAACTTGAACGTCAGGCCTCTGGTCGTGCCTGATACCTCGGATATCAGGATATCTTTCCGTTCCCGTGAGGACATCATCACCTTCTCCGCGGATAACAGGAATACTATGATCCCGGCTGACTCGGTCCTGAGTGTGCGTATGGCACGTTTTTCGCTGAATCGAGTCCGGCTCAAAAATACGGATTTCATCGGCGCCTTGACGACTAAATTGTTCTGGGGCGGCGACATTAGAAACGGTAACGAATTATAAGATGTCGGAAATAAAAAATATCCCTGTCCATGTGTCGATAATAATGGACGGAAACGGAAGATGGGCGGCAGAACGCGGAAAGGAGCGTGTGGCCGGTCATTTCGAGGGCGTTGAAAGCGTCCGCGCCAGTGTCAAGGCTTCGGTCGAGGCCGGTGTGAAATACTTGTCATTGTTCGCTTTCTCGGAGGAGAACTGGAACCGTCCCGAGGCGGAGGTCATGACCCTTATGGAGCTTATGTTGCGCTCGATGGAAAACGAGATCGACACCTTCGTCGAGCAGGGCATCCGCTTTGTCGTACTGGGTAATAGAGCAAGGCTTTCCGATAAGCTTAACGCTATGATAGACAATTCGATGCAAAGGACCCAGGATGGTCAGACACTGACCGTTATAGTGTTCCTTAGCTATAGCGGGAAATGGGATATCCTCCAGGCCGCGACCCGCCTCGCGAAGCAGTGCGCCCAGGATCCTTCGAAGCTTGAGAGCATAACTCCGGAAACCTTCTCGTCACTACTTGTCACCGCTGATTTCCCGGACCCGGATCTGATAATCAGGACCTCCGGAGAGTCGCGTCTTAGCAACTATCTTTTGTGGCAGGGAGCATACTCTGAATTCTATTTTACTCCTGTTCTTTGGCCGGATTTCAGGCGTGATGAATATTTCAAGGCTCTTGAATCATATTCAAAACGCGACCGACGCTATGGTAAAGTCAAATAAATTGCTATATTTGCAACTTTGAACCAAAAGTTATCAGATGAGAATTAAACGTATTATCTTCGCTCTCCTCGCTATGGCCGCTTCGGTGGTGGGCTATGCCCAGGTACCTGGCAGTGAGGTGGTCGTGGATTACGGTAATCCTAAGGAATATATCGTAGGCTCCGTTCATGTTGACGGAAATAATTATTTCAGCGAGGACCAGATCGTGCAGATCACCGGTCTTCAGAAGGGAATGGAAGTGACTGTGCCGGGTGAGGCGTTATCGCAGATAGTGCAGAAACTTTGGCTCCAGAGATATTTCGAGGATGTCGAGGTCAAGATTGACTCTTTGTCATCAAACCGTGATTCAGCTTATTTCAAAATCAAGATCAAGGAGCGTCCGAGGGTCTCTAAATGGAGTTTCACTGGCGTGAAGCAGGGTGAGGAGAAAGACCTTAAAGAGAGGTTGAACCTTCGCCGAGGCGGAGAGTTCTCTGATTATGTCTCCAAGACAGCTTCGGACATTATCATCCGTTTCTACAAGGAAAAGGGTTTCCAGAACGCCACGGTCAACGTCCAGACAAAGAAAGATACTCTCGTCAACGGAGCGATAAGAGTCAATTTCGCCGTTGACAGAGGCGAGAAGGTAAAGGTGCGTCTTATCACATTCGAGGGTAACGAGCATGTGGGAGACAACAAGCTCGCCCACTCGATGAAGAAGACCAAGGATAACCGTCTCATCAGCTTCTTCAGCTCGAAGAAATTCAACGAGAAAGAATATCCTAACGACAAGAAATCCCTTATCAGCGCATTCAATGAGGCCGGTTACAGGGACGCTAGGATCGTGAGTGATACTATGTATTTCATGCCTCCGAAAGAGGGTAAGGCTCCAAAGCACCTTGAGATCGACTTCAAGATCGACGAGGGTAAGAAATACTATTTCAGGAACATCACATGGACAGGTAACTCTGTTTACTCGACGGATGTGCTCAGCGAGATTCTCCAGATCAAGAAGGGAGATGTCTATGATGTGGTGACCATGGAGAAACGCTTGTTCGGCGGCGGAAAGCAGAACGAGTATGATGTGTCCAAGCTTTACCGTGACAACGGATATCTGTTCTTCAACATCCAGCCTGTCGAGCTTAATATCGAGGGCGACTCAGTGGATGTGGAGATGCGAGTAGTCGAGGGTAAGCCTGCCACCTTGAATAATATCATCATCAACGGTAACGACCTTACCAATGAGAGGGTTGTCCGCCGTCAGGTGTTCACTCGTCCGGGATATCTCTTCAGCCAGACTGACTTTGAGCGCTCGATCCGAGAGATCGCCTCTATGGGACAGTTCGACCCTGAGGCCATCACGGATCCTTCTACAGGTTATTCTATCATCCCTAATCAGTTGAATAACACCGTCGATATCATATACAACGTCAAGGAGAAGCCGTCCAGCCAGCTCGAGCTTTCCGGAGGTTGGGGAGCGAACACGTTCGTCGCCACCGTCGGAGTCAGCTTCAACAACTTCTCTACCCGCCGTTTCTTCGATAAGAGCGCTTGGCGTCCTGTACCTCTTGGAGACGCGCAGAACCTTTCAATACGTTTCCAGACCAACGGTACTTACTATACCAGCCTCTCGGCGAGCTTCATGGAGCCTTGGCTCTTCGGCAAGAAGCCTACTTCCTTGAACCTCTCGCTGTACTATACCCGTCAGACCAACTCGTATCTTTACCTTAATATAAAGAACAACAACGAGTACATGGAGGTTTACGGATTCGCGGCCGGAATCGGAAAGCGACTCAAATGGCCTGATAACTACTTCGTCCTCTATAACCAGCTCAGCTGGCAGACATATAAACTCCAGAACTGGAACTATTACTTCATGTTCGACACAGGTCTGTCACACAACCTGAGCTACACCCTCAGCTTGTCACGTAACTCTACTGACCAGCAGATCTATCCTCGCCAGGGTTCGGACATCTCCATGTCCCTGCAGCTGACCCCTCCATACTCCCTTCTCAGAAAGAAGGACTGGGGCACTCTTGACGAGAAGGGCAATCCTACAATAGTCAAGTCATATAAGGACATCGACTACTCTAAGCAGGACGCCGCTACAAGATACAAATGGATCGAGTATCATAAGTGGAGCTTCAAGGCTGACATCTACACCAAGCTTGTCGGAGACCTCGTGCTCATGGCCCGCGCTCATTTCGGCTACCTCGGTTATTATAACAGAAATTGGGGATATTCTCCATTCGAGGGCTTCATTGTCGGTGGTGACGGTATGTCCGGATATAACACTTACGGTTCAGACGTGATCTCCCTCCGTGGATATGAGAACTACTCTCTGACCGATATCGTCACGACTGAGAACGGAACTCAGGCTTACGCCGGTTACCTTTATGATAAGTTCACTGTCGAGCTCCGCTATCCAGTCGTCCTCCAGCCGCAGTCGACAATTTATGCGCTGCTCTTCCTCGAGGGAGGTAACTGCTGGTCGGATATCCGCAAGTTCAATCCTTTCAAGATCAAACGTTCCGCTGGAGTCGGTGTCAGGGTATTCCTCCCTATGATCGGTCTTCTTGGTGTTGACTGGGGATACGGATTTGACGATAAGGTCAACGGAAAGAGCCAGTTCCACTTCGTCATCGGACAGCAGTTCTAAATTTTGGAACGGTATTTGAAAAAACAACAGATAACAGTTTAAAAGAAATAATATGAAAAAAGCAATTTTGATCGCGGCTGTAGCCGCTCTTTGCGCCTCAGCGTCAGCACAGACCCTCAAGTTCGCTCACATCGATTCCCAGGAGCTCATGTTTGTCCTCCCGGAGACTGAGAAGGTACAGGATGAGCTCGCCGCTGCTCAGCAGGAGACCGCCGAGACATACCAGAGCATGGTTGAGGAGTATCAGACTAAGGCTCAGCAGTATGAGGCCAAGAAGGCTACATGGACTCCTTCTATCCTTCAGAGCAAAGAGAAAGAGCTTCAGGATATGGTTCAGCGCATCCAGGAGTTCGAGCGTTCAGCTCAGCAGGAGCTTCAGGAGCTTCAGCAGCAGAAGATGGCTCCTATCCAGGAGAAAGTAGCGAAGGCTATTGAAGAGGTCGCTAAGGAAGGTGGTTTCATCTTCGTATTCGAGAGGGGCAGTCTTATCTATGTAGACGACGCTCAGAGCACAGATATCCTTCCTGCAGTCCGCAAGAAGCTCGGTGTCCCTGAGGACAGAACAGTCGAGAGCGTAAGCGCGGCTTATCAGGCAAAGGCCGCAGCAGCGCAGAAATAATAACTCAAAATCTACATAATGTCACACAAAGTTATTGATACTAAGGATGTTGTGATCAGGTTTGCGGGAGACTCAGGAGATGGTATGCAGCTCACTGGGTCTCTTTTCGCTGATATGTCCGCCATATACGGAAACGGCCTGTCAACATTCCCGGACTACCCGGCTGAGATCCG
>JAKSJJ010000008.1 GCA_024398335.1 Bacteroidales bacterium
TTGCGATAATGCTTGCTCCGCAGAAAGGCTTCAATGGTTATTCTCTCAGAAGAAAAGCATCAGGTAAATACCCATTTATCATTCTCCAGCATCATGAAGGGACGCCTAGAGATGAGATAACAGAGAGGCAGTATATTCCAAAATGGAATGAACTGAATCTTTTTCCAGTTCCCCTTCCTTAAAAATATTTGAAAGGTGCTTTGATACAGCAGGTTGTTTGACACAGAAGAGGTCGTAAGCGTCTCCAGATCCACTTGTTTGGAAGGTGCATACTTTCCTCCAAAGAAAATTTCTATCTTTGAGCGTTTAATCAGATGTGTTGACAAGTGAGAAGAAACCTGATATCGTTATTCGTGGCGGCTTTGCTTCTGCCTTTGAGCGCTTTCGCCCAGGGGTATAAGACAAAGGTGTCTCCCGCCTACTTCGGTCCGAACACCTTTCAAGTTCCGCAGATAAGCGACGGGGCGAAGACGACTGGTAACTTGCAGGCGATTCTGACGGGAGACTTTATCCTGGGCCATACCGGTCAGAAGGACTATACCGGGGATATATACATGGAGCTGCACATTCCTCTGTTTACCGACAGGGTCAATATCAGTGCATGGGGAGCACTCCAGGAATGGTATGTCCAGAGTGATGACGTGCTGGAATATCGCTCTTTAGCGGTGGATTCGGGCTTGAATAGGGGCCACAAGACGGGAGCCTTCTTTATAAGCACAGACGTACAGGTCCTCCGGGAAAAGAAATACTGTCCTGCCATACTTTTGAGGGCCGCCTTGAGGACAGCCTCGGAGAATGACGCTTTTCCTGTCAGGCGAGGATATGACGCCGCGGGTTATTTCTTTGACATCGCGGTAGGAAAGACATTCGGTCCTGTCAGCATTGCGGCATCGACGGGCTTTCTTTGCTGGCAGACAGGCCAGGGGTCGCAGAATGACGCGGTGCAGTTCGGAGCGAAACTCAGTTATTGTCATGAGTGGGTGCGCGCGGGGGCGCAGTACGGCGGTTACTGGGGTTGGCGCCATGACGGTGATTTTCCTCAGGTGCTGTACCTGCAAATGGACTTCGGGTCTCAGAAGTGGTACGCCAAACCGTACATTCTCTACCAGCATGGTTTCCGCGACTGGCCGTTCGATTTGTTCCGTGCCGGCGTGAAGGTGGATATTCCCGGGGAGATGGTGTTCCATCCGGTCAAAAAAGATAAGCAAGACTGATTTTTCCTGATTTGTTACCGAATTGGCGAAAAATTACATAATTTTACATTGAATTGTGTTGTTACCCTGTCAAAACGTATTCAACTGGAGACAGTGCGACTTCCGATCAGAACCACCAAGATAATTTCTAACACTGAATAAAGGATGAATAGTATCCTTAGAAACCTCAGGGTTTCACTTTTTTTCATTCTGCTGACCTTTGCTTCTGGCCAGCTTTTCGCACAGAATACTCGCACTATCAGCGGAACTGTCACAGACGCGTCAGGTGAGCCGATAATCGGCGCCGCGGTCGTATGTAAAGGAGCCGATGTGGGCACAGGCGTGATTACTGACCTCGACGGCGGCTATACGATCACCGTCCCTTCGGATGTCACGCAGCTGGAAGCCAGCAGCCTTGGATATCAGACCCAGGCGCAGACAATCACGGGGGACAAAGTCAACTTCAAGATGCAGGATGAGGTGTCCCTGCTTGAGGACGCCGTTGTCATCGGTTATGGAACGGTTCGTAAGTCAGACCTTACAGGCTCCGTATCAGTAGTCAATACAAAGGAGCTGGAAACGTCACCGGCTATCTCCATCGATGACGCCCTTCAGGGCAAGGTGGCGGGCGTTGACATTATGTCCACTTCCGGTGATCCGAGCTCATCCTCTTCCATCCGCATCCGCGGTACCAGATCCATAACGGCGTCCAATGAGCCGCTCATTATCGTGAACGGAGTGATGGATGCTGTTTCTGACATCAAGGACATCAACCCTGCGGATATAGAGTCCATCTCAGTTCTCAAGGACGCTTCCTCCACGGCGATTTACGGTTCACGCGGATCCAATGGTGTCATAATCGTCACCACCAAGGTCGGCAAGACAGACAAGCCGAAAATCAATGTGAACATGAAAGCGGGTGTCTCCATGATCGCGAGGAAGCTTGATCTTATGAACAAGGTGGACTTTGTCAACTATAGGAATGACTATCTGTACATGGAGAAGTACGTTGCCGGAGTTGAGGATATCACTCCGACATACGACCCTTCCGATTATCCTGCGGACACGGACTGGATAGGCGCTATTACACGTCCTGCTCCATATCAGAACTACAACTTCTCCATCAGTGGCTCATTGCAGAACAAGTTCTGGTACTATGCTTCTCTTGGCTATACCAACCAGCAGGGTATCATCAAGAAGAGCGGTTTCCAGCGCTTCAGCGCCAACTACACCGCCACCCACAAATTCAATAAGTGGTTGAAGGTAAGGCTTGCCATCTCCGCTTCCTACAGAATCGAGAATCCCAACAACGCTCTCATCGGTGGTACAAATAATGGCAATGGAGCGGTCTATCTGCCGCCTGTTCTTGGCGAGATGGACAACCACAATCCTCTGATTGAGAACTCAAAGCTGATCAATACCCCTGTGGCCTGCATAAATCTCATCGAGAATACGGTGAAAAAGTTGCAGAACACCGACGCGCTGACTATCACCCTCACTCCGGTTAAAGGCCTTACCATCGAGAGTCAGAATTCGCTCATTCTTTTCCAGAACCACACCTACAAGTTCTGGCCAAGCACCATGCCGGCGAAATCAGAGGGCGAAGGAGCGGACGCATATCGTTACGAAGCTGACAATCTGGGACTTTCCACGGAGAACACCATCACCTATAAGACAACAGTGGGAAATCACTCATTCGACGCGATGGCCGGTTTCTCAGCCATACGCAAGAAGGGTAATATGTTAGGAGCAAGAGCTGACGCCATGGTTTCGGATTATCTGAAATGGAACAACCTGAACGCCGTGGTCAGCAAGGAGAACTACACAATAACATCTTCCGCCTCATCGGTAGTCAGGGAGTCGGCCTACGCCAGATTTAACTACAATTACGCATCCCGATACTATCTGACCTTGACGGCACGCGCAGATGGTTCATCCAACTTCGCGGCAAGCCACAAATGGGCTTTCTTCCCGTCAGGAGCCTTCAAGTGGAATGCGAAGAACGAGAAGTTCCTGAAGAACGTGCGCTGGCTCAGCGGCCTTGAGCTTCGTGTAAGTTACGGACGTACAGGTAACGACGCGCTCTCTTCCTTCAGCGCCCTCCAGGCTTACTCCACTACGACAGACTCTTATCTTTTCGATGGAAATCAAGGAGCCAGCTTCTACCCTGTCAGAGTAGCCAGCCCTAACCTGAGCTGGGAGAAAACCGACATGGGCAACATCGCCGTTGAGGCTTCTTTCCTGCGCAACCGCATCAAGTTCTGCGCTGAGGCGTATTTCTCTCGCACCAGTGATCTTTTGTTGAGCGTCAAGACCATCCAGTCAACAGGCTACGCCTCTCGCTTCGAGAACCTTGGCGTGACGACAAATAAAGGCGTTGAGTTCACCCTCGAGACAAGGAACATAGAGAGGGCGCACTTCGGCTGGACCACGACTATAACAGCCTCCCACAACGCTCAGATGGTGAAGAACATCGGTCAGGAAGACTACGTCCCTCTGATTACCCATCCGGTGGGTTACATGATGTACGGTTATAAGGCGGGCTATCCTCTGAACTCTCTCTGGGGCTTCGAGTATGCCGGTGTCTTCAAGACCGCGGAGGAGTTTGACCGTAACGAGATCACGCATACCTATTCTGGACAGCAGGTTTACACCAGAGCCAACTGCCTGGGCCGTCCGAAGTACGTGGACCAGGATAAGGACGGAGTCATTTCCGCCAAGGACCTAGTCTATCTGGGAAACGCCGACCCTATCGTCTATGGTGGTGTGCAGAACGATTTCTACATCCATAACTTCTCTATCTCCGCCTATCTGGCATATTCAATAGGTGGCAAGATTTACAATTACAGTGAGATATACATGAGCGGCGGTACTACGGCCAACCAGTATAACTACATGAAAGACGCATGGCATCCGACAAAGAATCCGGACAGCGACCTTCCGCGCGCCGGACATTCGCAGACGACCTTGCCTTGTACCCTCATGGTTCATGACGCGTCCTTCCTTCGCCTCAAGAACCTGACCTTCTCCTATCGCTTCGACATCAAGCGCAAGTTCATGGACAATATCACCCTCTCGCTCTCTGGCGAGAACCTCTACTTGCTGACCAAGTATAACGGATTTGACCCGGATGTATCTACGGAAAGTGAGGATTCCGCCCTCCGTAGGGTGGACCTGGGCGCCTATCCTAAGGCCCGTACAATCATCGCCGGAGTGAAAATCGTATTCTAAGGAACATTGCCATGAAGAATCTCAAAACATACTTTTCCATCATATCCGCGGCTGTCCTGGTGATGAGCTGCTCGCTCGATGAAAATCCCTCTCACTTTGTATCCCGTGACCAGTTCTACAACACTGAGTCCGAGTGTGAGTCCGCGGTGAACGCCTGCTATAGGAACGTCAAGAGTATATACGTCAACCAGTTCCTCGCGATCACCGAGGCCACCTGCGACCTTTTCTCGTCAAATTCCACGGGTAAGACCGACTTTACCTTGGCGGTATCTCCTGCCGACCCTAAGTTCGGCGCCAATATCTGGAAAAACTGCTACCAGGGCATCATGTACTGCAACGAGTGCATAGCCTGCATCGGTGCCAGCCACATAAAGGATGAAGCCAAGCAGAGGCTTATCTGTGAGGCTACCATCCTCAGGGCATTCTACTATTATATACTTACGAATGTATTTAACGGTGTACCTTATTACACCGAGATGGTCGCTACCCAGGACGATCTCGCCAGAATCAGGCTGCTTCCCCGCACGGACGCGAACGAGATAAGGCGCCTTCTTTACCAGGACCTTGAGACTAATGTGCTGCCTTGCTATAGCGAGGAGAAAGGAAATATCCTAAGAGGCTCCTCTGTGAAGGAGCAGAGGGTAGGTTATGCCATGGCTCTGATGCTCATGGCCAAGTTCGCGATGTGGTATCAGGACTGGGACGCGGCTTTGATGCCTCTTCGCAAGCTTGAGGCGTTATATGGTGAGCTCACCGAGGCGAACTATCCTCTGGAGAAGACCATGTGGCGCTATCCGAACACGGATGAGAGCATCTTCGAGGTGCAGCATGCGTGGTCGGTGTCGGGCGTGCAGTTCCACAGTACAGTGGCCCCTTCTATGTATCCTACTCCGGAGCAGGACGGATGGTTCAACGGCGTGTATATGCCTGAGATAGGCACGAATGTGACCAAATACAATATTCTGACATGTACGGCTCACTATGCTATCTTCTATACCAAGACAGGCAAACAGCCTGAGGAGAACACCAGCTACTCTGGCGCCATCATGAATCCTATGCCGCTTACATACGATGTCTATGACGCTACCCTGAACCGCTACCTGGTCAAGCTCGACCTGGACGCCATCGCGGCGGGCAGCATACGCGGAAAGAAGATAGACCGCAGGACCTTGGTTTCCCTCGGACTTGGAGACCTGAAGACGGGCGCCACCTTCACCGCGGTCACTAAGTACGGCAAGCCGTTCTGCGGCCCTAAGTTCTGGTGCCCGGACATGGTAACCTACCATGACAGCAATAATTATAAGGTGTTCCGCTATGCTGACGCTGTCTTGATGATGGCGGAGTGCTTCATCCAGAAAGGCGACGTGGAAAACGCGCTCAAGTATATGAACTACACTAGAGCCCGCGCGGCTGTGGATCCTTTGGAGGGAATCACTGACAAGGATGACTTGATGGCGGAGCTAAGAAACGAGAGAGCCCGCGAGCTTGGCGGCGAGATGCACCGAAAGTTCGACCTTGTGCGCTGGGGTATATGGTACAACCAGACTATCCAGTACAATACGACGAACGCTGTCCTGAAGAATAATATCCGTCCATGCCACCGCTACTATCCTATCCCGGATACAGAGTGCGCCCTTTCCGGATATATACTGACAAATGATGAATATAATGTTGACTAAGATGAAAAAGATAATCCTGTTTTTCTCGGCTCTTGTCCTGCTTGCTTCCTGCGACGTGAAGCTTCCGGACACTATTGATTTCGCTGTCACTCCTGAGAAGGCTACCATCGGAACAGATGGCGGACAAGTGGCTATAAGTGTTTATTCCAATGGAGCCATCAGCGTGGCGCTGGACAAAGACTGCGCATGGGCTCGTCTGACAAGCCCGGCTAGCTTCAGCGGAGATGGCGATGTTGAGATAGAAGTTGAGGCCAACACCTCAGCGAAGAGAACGACCAACGTGACAATAGTTTATAAGAATGGTGTCGCCCAGAAGGTTGTTCAGCTGAGCCAGGATGGTCTTAAGGCCTTCCTCGAGCTCTCAACTGACGAGCTGCGCATCGATGCCACTAAGCCCGCGAGCAGCGAGGTGGAGATCCGCACTAATGTAGCGGATGCTCTTACGGTCGGTGTTGAATGTCAGGCGGAGCAGAACGACTGGATAAGCGATCTCCAGGTGGTTGACGGCAAGCTCACCTTCTCCACCCCTGCGGGTTTTGACACCCCTCAGCCTGCCCTTGTCACTGTCTCATACGAGGATGCGGTAGTGGGCAAGCTTTCCGCTAAACTCAATGTGCTTCTCTCCGACAAGGACGGTTATTTCGAGGCAGGTCCTCACACCGAGATCAGAACCGCCAGGGAACTTGTGAAGTTCCTTTTGGACGCATCTACTTTAGAGTCCGACGCGGCTTACTCTATCACGGCGGACATCGACATGGCGGGGGAGACATATGTTCCTGCTGATGATTTTAAGGGCACTCTTGTCGCCAACGGCCATAAGATCAAGAACCTTAACGCTGTGCTTCCTCTTTTCAAGGAACTCTCAGGCAGCATCTCCGACCTTGTGATCGACTCGAGCTGTACTCTCAGTATGGATAAGAATTCCGATCAGGCTTTCATCGTCGGTCTTAACAAGGGTACTGTGCGTTCCTGCGTGAATAACGGAAAGATCCAGAGCCCGACTAAATTCGTGTTCGACGCGTCCAAGTCTGTAGCAGGACTTGTCGCCGTGAATAAAGGCGTGGTTGTCTCATGTACCAACAACGGTAGTCTGGACGTGGTTTCCGAGGCGTTCTACAAGAACCCTGTCTGGCTTGGTGGCGTAGTCGGCAAGACTAGCGGCGCCGCAGGAGAGGCTTCCGTGAAGGAATGTATCAACAACGGTGCTGTAGCTTTGACTGTTGACCGTTGCAAGAGCGCTGTATTTGTGGGTGGTGTTGTCGGTGGAACTCCTGCTGATACCGTCCAGGTGCAGTATTCTATCGAGACCCTCAAGGATTATGGAACACTTACCGGATGTACTAATACGGGCAGTGTCAAGGTTACTTACGTGGAGAACACTAATCCTATGCTCAACGCGAACGTGGGCGGTGTGATCTCATATCTCCAGGGATCTATTTCTTCTTGCGAAAATAAGGGTGACGTGTCGTTCTCGACATCGAAGACTGGCGATAATACCATGAACCATCTCGCTTTCGGCGGCGTGGCGGGTTTTGTCCTTAAGAGTGTCTCTCGATGCGCTAATACGGGTTCTCTCACCATTGAGGGCCTTCTCGGTGGCGGTACGGTAGGCGACTGCGGTTCGTCTTATTATCCTGGTACTCTGATCGGTGGCGTGGTCGGTCTTGTTGGAACCAATGACGGAAACAACGTGGTAGAGGACTGCACCAATGGCGGAACACTGTCCATGAACGGAAACATGAAGCCTTTGGGTAAGCCAATCTTCATGGTCGGCGGACTCGTGGGTTATGCCAAGGCTCCGCTTGTCAATTGTAAGAATACGGCGAATGTCCTCGTCAGAAGCAATGCCAAGAACAAATATGTGGGCGGTATCGCGGGCCAGTCATGCTTCAATGTCGAGTCTTGCGATAATAGCGGACGTGTCGAGGTGGATAATGTCGTCGTGGCGGATGAGAACGACTATTCTCTTGTCACTTACCTTGGCGGTATCAGCGGCTACCATGCAGTAGATGCCATATCTAAGAAGATATCTCTTTGTAACAACAGTGGCGAGGTCAAATATCTGAACGGCCCTAAGGGCAACACCTCAATCAATTACGTGGGCGGTATCGCCGGCATCAGTCTGGGCGAGATTCATGGCGGCACCAAGGAGTCAAGGAGCGTCAATAGCGGTAAGCTCACTTACAGCGGCTCTACTCGTTGTTATCTGGGAGGTATATGCGGATATAGCGCGGCTAAGATTCTCTGGATGGACAATACAGGAGACGTTTACGCTCCTGGCGCGAACGGAGAGGGTATCGCTGACAAATCCATGGTCGGAGGTTTCATCGGTGTCGCGACCCATGGCATCAAGATGTCTCTGGACGGCGGCGCGAGCGTTACCTATGGCGCCGGAGGCAAGAAGGCGGGATATACGGGAAGCATGACCGCGGATGTGAGCGTCAAGCTGCAGAGTGACGCGACCTCGACAGGTTGCGCCCTCGTGTTCGGAAAGGTCAATGCCGCCGGCGGCGGAGCCAACGCGTATGTGAACTACCACAGCGCGGTTATTTCCGGTAACCTTGAGGTTTCGGGAGCCTCGAATTCTCTGCAGGCCATCCTCGCCGGTGCGGGATTCGGTAATTACAACAGCGCTCCTGTGGGTATTATCTCGGGTATCGAGTCCGGCCATCTGGTACTCAAGGCTCCGATAAAGATCAACGGTACAGTCATCACCGCGGACAACTATAAGAACTACCTCGCAGCGGGATCCGCTCCTGAAAATGTAGTGACAGATTACACAGATTATGAGAATTAGGTCTATCCTGCTTTGCTGCTGCCTGCTGCTGGGAGTTTCAGCGCAGGCGGCGGTGACGCTTCCAAAGAAAGGCAGTCAGCCCCATCCTCGTCTTATCCTCAAGGCGGGGGAGGAGGAGGCTATCCGTGCCCTTATCGCGAGGGATATCTATGCTTACAAGATAGACAGCACCATCATGGCGGTCTGCGCGGAGCGTATCAAGGAGCCGTTCTATACAGAGGAAAAAGACTTGTCCGGTACAAGACAGAAGTATGGTAGACAAGTTGGCAAGAATATACATATATTCTCATATGCGGCGAGGATTCATGGGCGTGAGGATTACAGGGATCGCGCCATCGAAGAGATGATGCGCGTGTGCGCATGGAAGGACTGGAACCCTCAGCACTTCCTGGACCCGTCCCAGATGGCCTTCGCTGTCAGCCTATGTTATGACTGGTTCTATGACTATCTGACCCCGAAGCAGCGCCGCATCGTGCGTGACGCTCTGCTGGACATGGCTGTCTATCCGTCCTTCGAGCCTAAACCAGACCACTATTTCTATAGCCCGACTAACTGGAGCTCGGTCTGTAACTGCGGTATCCTTTCGGCTGCGCTCGCTCTCTATGAAGAGGATTCTGCCGCCGCCCAGAAGGTCGTGGACCGCTGCGTGGAAGGCAACGCCAAGGTGTTCAGGGCCTATGACCCTATGGGAGCATACCCTGAAGGCTACGGCTATTGGTCATATGGTACGAACCATGAGGTTCTGATTCTTGATATGCTGGAGAATGTGCTCGGCTCGGATTACGGGCTTTCTACCGCTACCCCGGGCTTCATGCTGACTCCTTACTTCATCCTGCATATGAACGGACCTTTCGGTCTTGGCTTCAATTATGGCGATAATGCGCCTCGGATGCAGTTCAAGCCTGCGGTGTTCTGGTTCGCTCAGAAGAACTATGACCCGTCCCTTCTTTATATGGAGCAGGCTCAGATACTCTCAGGCGAGGATATCACCGTGGGCAGCTATTATTGTCTGGCGGCCATGATGAAATGGTATTCGAAGATATCTCCGGAAGAGGGTCGCAAGGTGCCTCAGGATCTGATATACGAGAATTCTGACCCGAAGATTCCCCTGTTTATTTACCGCTCAAGCTGGGAGACTCCGGATGCCGCTTACCTTGGCATCCGTGCCGGCAGCACTAAGCAGGTGAACCATTCCCATGTCGATGTGGGCTCGTTCGTGTATTATAAGGATCAGGTAAGGTGGGTCAGCGAACTGGGAGTAGCGGATTACACCCTGGCCGAGAAGTATCTTGGACATGACCCGTTCTTTAAGATCCGTCAGGACGCCCCTAGGTGGCTGGTTCAGCGAGAGGGACCTTTCGGCCATAGCATCGCGACCTTTGACGGCCAGATTCCTGTTATCGACAGCAAGGCGCCGTTTGTGAAGACCTTCAGAGCGAAGAATCAGAAGGGTGCGCTGATGGATCTTACTTCCATGTATCCGGGAGTCGTGAAATCCTATCACAGGATGGTCTATCTTGACGCGGCTGACGATTTGGTTATCACGGAGAAGATGGTAGGTGGCGCACAGAGTCACAATGTAAGTTGGACGCTTGTGACTGAGTCAGAGGCTGTGCTCCAAAGTGATGGCAGCGTTCGTCTGTCCAAAAACGGGAAGCAGCGTGTGTTCCGTATCAGCGCCACAGGCAAGGATGCGGCAGGGAACGCGTCCGCTCCCGAACTTTCCGTCAGAGTAAGCGACGCCTCATCTGACAAGCCTTACGACATGCCGAATCCGGGCATGAACCTTATCCATGTGGATTTCGTCCTCGCCCCGTCGGCGACAGTAAATCTGATTACAGTGTTAAAGTAGCCTGCTATTTCCTCAGGACATGCAGAGCCTCGAGGAAATAGTAGTCGGCATAGGTCAGAGGTACGTCCACTTCATTATTCTTGTGGAGGTTGCCTACGCTGTGCTTGAGAAGGAAGTCTCCGTTTGTGCCCGGCTCGGCGAGGTACTCCTCGGATGCTAGGGTGCGGACCTGGGTCAGTGCCATGTCATGACATTGTTTAGCGAGGGCTTTGTCGGGTGTGAGGCGGCTCAACTGAGCGAAGGCGGAGGCCATGATAGCGCCTGCGGAGGCGTCTCTCTTGACGGCTTCTCCTTCTTTCCATTCGTAATTATCCGGACATCCTGGAGCGTCAGCGGCGATCTCGTGAGGAGTGCCTGGCGCATTGAAATCCCAATAAGGAATGCCGTCCGATGGCAATTCCGGAAGGATGTAGCGGGCCACGTTCTCCGCCTGGGCGAGATATTCTTCTTTCTGGCTGAACGCGTACATCATGGTGTATCCGTAGAGAGCCCAAGACTGACCGCGGGCCCATGAACTCTCGTGGGCATAACCCTGGACGGTCTGCTTATGATCTACTTCGCCTGTCTCGGGAACATAGTCAACGAGATGGTAGCATGAATAGTCCGGGCGGAAGTGGTTCGCCATGGTTGTGTTTGCGTGGGTGTATGCGACCTGGCGGAGAGAATCGCAGTCGAAGAGATTGGCGGCTACCATGAGGAGCTCAAGGTTCATCATGTTGTCAATGATGACGGGATATCTGCAGCCTTGCCTGCTGTTCCAGCTTTTGATACATCCGACGGTCGGATTCATGCGGGCAGCTAGTTTCGCCGCGGCTGCTTCCATGACAGGAAGGTAGGTGCTGTCGGAGGTGACGCGGAAGGCGTTTCCGTAGCTGCAGTTCACCTGGAACCCGATATCATGGTCTGTGTTCAAGGAGCAGATGTCAGAGAGCTTGAGGGTGTTTTTCTCGGCCAGGGTCTTGATGGACTCGTCACCGGTCGCTTCATATACATACCATAGGCTGCCTGGGAAATATCCGCTGCACCACCATCTTATGTTGGCGTTGATGACGGTGTCGGCGGCCTCGTCGTAGGAGCGAGGGGTCTGTCCATCTGAGAGTCTGGCGTCCATCGCTGTGAACTGTACTTTGGCGAGCTCATAGACGCGTGTTGAAAGGGAGTCGAGTGATTCTGCACAAGCGGTCAGCATGGCTGCCGCGGCGAGGATTATGATTGGATTCTTCATGGTAAGATATTACTTCAACGTTGTTGTGAATGTGACGCTCTGGCCGGCAGGGATGGTGGCGCTCCACCCTACGATATTTCCGCTAAGGCCGCTGTCCCATGTGCTTCCCGCCGTCCAGTCAGCAGGCCTTTCTACGGCCCATTTCTGATAGTTTATGGCAGCGGATGAACTGGCGCTTAGAATCAGTGACTTGCCGCCCTGGGCGAGGGTGATGCCGTCCGTGGCCACCGTGACGCTGGTGGCAGGGGTCAGCATCCTCCATTCCATCTTGGCGTCCATGCCTGGCTTGGCCTCGACCTTGTCGATGATCTCGAGGCTGCTGAGGTTTTTCATCAGGATGGTCCTTGTGACGCTGGCGGCCTGGTCGGTATAGAGGGAGCTCAGATCCATGCAGACTCCCAGATTATTGTCATCTTTATCGTAGATTTCCGTGAAAACGGCTTTGCCGCTGACTACCTGGTCGGTCACATGCAGTTTTGAGACGCTTCCGTCTGTGTTTCTGAAGCAGAGGGTGTTGTGCGCCAGGTTATTCATCTTGACTATGTCCCAACGCATAGATTTCTGCGCAAAGCTCCAGAAGTTGCCGCCAACCTTGCCCAGTTCGACTTCCATTGTGGCATAGGTCGGTCTTGTGTAGTCCTGAGCCCATCTTTTTCCTTTGGCGTCGAAAACGAAAGAACCTCCATCCATGTGACTGTGGGAGCTGGAAGGACTGCCTCCCTTGACGCCTACGTAACAATCATCCTCCTTGAAGCTCCAGCTGGTGTGGACCATGGCTACCGGAACCAGTCCGTTGCCGTACCACATTTTCTTGGCGGGAACCGCGGATGACAGGTTCTCCGGCTTGAACTTACCGACGAAGGCCGGCACTAGAGGCAGGAGGCGGGATTCATCGCTGGTGCTCTTAGGGTAAAGGTTGCTCTCCAGCAGGCGTCCCTCTGTCATCAGAAGGCCAGGGTCGTTCTTCTTCGAGGCGAACCACCACATCGGAAGCTTGCAGGATTCTTTGTTGGAACCTCCGTCAGCATACGAGAAATCTATCTTCGCCGCGCCGTCCATATAGAGCATGTACTCCGCTGTGCTCATGAATCCCGGGGTCTTCTCCAGGCCCGCCATATCGCCGAAGGCCTGTTCAAGGATAGACAAAAGTACGATCTCGTAACTTGTACCGTATTCCCAGTAGCTATAACCCTCTCCGTAATTTCCGTCAGGGGAATAGATGGACGCCATGACTTTCTTGTTGGAGTCAATTCCTAGTTCGATGGCTTTGACACTCTCTGCTTTGTTCTTTTCGTAAGTGGCGACCGCCGCTGCGATTATGCCTCCGTTGCAGACCTGGTTCCAGTTGTTGTAGGTTTCGTGGAAACTGTGGGTGTAGGAAGTCTTGATGGCGTATTCGAGAAGACGGTTACGGACCTTCGCCCTCAGGTCGTTGTCAAGTTTGTAGTAGAGCCAGTCATAGGCGATGGCTACTCCGAGAGTCATTTCTGCCACGTCGAGATAGTGTGACGGATGCCAGTCGCTGAAGCCGCATACGGTCTCCAGGTCATAAGAGGCCTTGGCCAAGTATTCTTCCTTGCCGGTGAGCCTGTAGGCATATGCCATGGTTGAAAGGCGCTTAAGGGCGATGCGGCTCTGGGCGAGCAGACGCTTTCCGGAAGCGTCCAGCTGATATTTGATGGGGTCCGGGTCTGACACTATGACCGCGGCGTTGTCCAGGATGAGCTTGTGAATCTTGTAGAGCGTCATGTTCTCAAGCCTGTTGTCTCCGCTCATTTTCTCCTTCAACTCTCCGAAATCCTGCGTGTCCATGAGCAGTCTAGGGTGTCCGGACTTTGCGAGGACGGAGTAATCGAAGACGCCGCTTGGATCGGCGGAGGGGTCATCGGCCTCGTCCTTGAAGCTCTCAGGTATATCTTCTTTGTATTCTTTTTTCTGAGGATCCGGTTCTGGAGACGGACCTGGACCAGGCACAGGGTTTATCTTGTCGCATGATATCGCCAAAATGGCGAGCAGAAGCATGATTTTATGTGGAAGCTTCATTTTTTCTGATTTTAGTGTCTCTGCAAAGGTACAAAACTTCGCGGATTACTCAGCGGGCCAATTGATTTCCGTGTTCATTATAGGATTCGGATGGCTGGTGTGCTCAGCGCGGATTATCTCCCACATGCGCCCTACGATTTCAGGATACTCCTCGCTCAGGTCGTGTTCCTCAAGAGGGTCTTCGTTGATGCGGTATAATTCCATCTTATTGCCGCCGTCAGCGACATTCTTCACTAGACCTTTATATTCGCCCATGCGCACGGCGAGATAGCCTCTGGCTTTCTTGAAGGCCGGGAACTCCCAGTAAAGGAAATCGTGGGTTTCTTGCTTGCGAGGCTTTCCTGTAATGGTCGGCCACAGTGATACGCCGTCGGTCGTGTATGGCTGCTCTATGCCCGCCATGTCGCAGAAGGTCGCCATCATATCCGGGAACCAGGCGATCTGATGGCTCACGCTCGGCTTGATGCGGTCGCCCCAGGTCAGGATGAAAGGCATGCGTATGCCGCCTTCCTGAAGCGTACGCTTGGTGTATCCGTCCTCGCTGTGGAAAGGATGGGAGTTGTCGAACCATGCGGAACTGTTGCATTTGCTCTGGGCGGGGCCGTTGTCCGATGTCACGATGATAATTGTGTTGTCATATACCCCTTCGTCCTTCAGGTGCTGTACCATCTTGCCTATCTGCATGTCAAGGTAGCTGATCATCGCGGCATAGGTGGCGCGTGGGTATCTGCAAGGGAAGTAGCCGTTTGCGCGGGCGACAGGCTCCTCATCTCCGAATTTCTCCACATAATGGCCAACATACTCGTCGGGAGCCTGCATGGCGGAGTGGGGGATGGTCGTTGTCCACATCAGGAAGAAAGGATGGTCTTTGTTCTCTGAAATGAAATTCTCGACTTCCGTGTACATCGCGTCAGGGCTGTAAACCGTGCCTTTGTACGGTTCATAGTTCACTATGTCGTATTCGTCCAGGTCCTCCGGCAGTTTTTCGCCAAGCTCCATGAACGGGTTACCCAGGAACTCTCGCTCCCCGTTGCGGTAGAGGTACTGCGGGTAATAGCATTGGGCGCTTCTTTGGCAGAGGTAGCCATAGTAGAAGTCAAAGCCCATTTTGTTAGGAGTGCTGCCGCTTGTCGGTCCGCCAAGGCCCCATTTCCCTATCATTCCGGTGGTGTAACCTGCCTTTTGCATCATTGTGCCAAGGGTGATCGTGCTGTTGGCGAGGGGCGCCTGACCTTCCAGCTCGGGATGTTCCATCATAGCCTTGAGGCTGAATACATCCCCTCTCCAATACTGTTCGTCGTTCGCCCGGATCTGTGTATGGCCGTTATGAAGCCCTGTCAGAAGACCGCAGCGTGAAGGCGAGGACTGAGGCGCGCCCGCATAGAAATCGGTGAAGCGTATTCCGTTCGCTGCAAGTGCGTCGATGGAGGGAGTCTCGGTCTTAGTCTGTCCATAGCATCCCCAATCGCAGTAGCCGCTGTCGTCCATCAAGATGAACACGACATTGGGCTTGGATTCAGTCTTTTTCTCCTGCGTACATCCCCCAAACGCCACCGCGCCCATCGCGAGCGCCGCCCCTGCGGTGTGATAGCCTATCTTTATTTTCTCCTCATGCATGTTTTCTATATTATAAGGAATAGCAAATATAGAGAAATGTGCGGAACATTAATTTTTTCTATCTTTGTAAAAAGACTGATTGCATGAGAAAAAACGCTGCTTTAAACATAATACTCACACTCGTCATGGGACTTATGGTTACATTCGGGAATGAGCTGATACGCTATAACCCGTCAAATAAAAGAATAGAATATTCAACTAACCGCGGAAGCAGCTGGTACACTCGCAGTTCATCGTCCTCGATAGGAAATGTCAAAGCGCTGATCGTGTATGGTAACGAACTGCTCCTTTGTTCGGATAAGGGAGTGATGTACTCGACAAATAAAGGTGCCAGCTGGTATACTAGGACTACCTCTCACAGGGATTTCATCGATATGCAGGACGCCGGCAAAGAACTTCTCGCGACGACGTCCGACGGACACTTATATTATTCTACGAACAAGGGCGCGAGCTGGTATCGTAGGAGATAGTTTTTTTATATATTTGAGGCGATTGTCAACATTATGAAAAAATACTTTAATATCCTTGCCGCGCTTCTGACAATTCTCGTGGCCGCCGTGTCTTGTACCAAAGACGCATTTTTGATTGATGATCCGTATGTGACTGAGAGCGGAGAGCTCATCATGCAGGTTGGAGACTTTTACATGGTCAACTGCTCTGTGTCCCCGGAAAACGCTAAATGGACCTCGTCCAATCCGGAAGTGGCCACTGTCGAGGATGGCGTGATATACGCGATCAGTACAGGCTTAGCAAAAATCACGGTACGCCCTAAACATGGGAAGAAAACATCCTTCAATGTGAATGTGCAGCCTGTGCCGGTGAAGGATTTCCAGATGGAAGCGAACCTTTCTCTTTACAGTGGAGCCTCCGAGTATCTGGAGCTCACGAATATTGTCCCTCAGAACGCCGTGGCGTCCACAATCGAGTGGTCTTCATCCGACAAATCTGTCTTCACCGTGGAAACAGAAGGCTCTAACGTCAAGATTAACGCCCTCTCAAAGGGTACGGCAACCCTGACTGGTAAGGCGGGGAGTGTGACTCGCTCTTGCACGGTGACCGTGAAGGGTCCGGACAAGGTGACTTTGCCTTTGGCTGTTGACGCTTATGTGGGCTCGGACGTGGAGGTCACCGCAGTCCAGGAACCGGAGGTCTATAAGGATCACCAGTGGACGATTCAGCAGTCCTCCGAGCTCTGCAAGGTGCGCTCTGAGGGGGCCAAGGCCATCCTGACAGGAGTGGCGCCGGGCAAATGTACTTTGGAGCTTTCTCTTGACGGCGGCGCTATCAAGAAGAGCTGTGAGGTGACCGTGAAGCTGGGCGACCTTGTTCTCGATAAGTCAGAGCATACCTTCCTCGCGGGCGACAGGCTTCGTCTTACCGCGACCCAGTTTCCGCAGAAGTATAACGACTATGAATGGGTGTCTGATGACGCGGACGTGGCGAGCGTATCAGAGGATGGTAACTCAGCGCTTGTGACCGCGGGCAAATACTCTGGTGAGACTGTTATCAGGTGCTATGTCAACGGCCGGGCGATCAGCGCTTCATGCCGCGTAAAGACAATAGGAGTGGATTATCTGGACGACATTCACCTCGCTCTTGTTGTGTCACCTATCGGGAAGCCGCATTTTCTCAGCTCGCTGGTATATGTCTCGCCTGACCGCAAAGATGATACGGAATTGTGTGCTCTTACGATGTACGGAGAAAAACTGCCGGAGTGTTTCAAGGGCAGGGTGCACTGGAGTATGGGCACTCCGTCAGAAGATGGTTTCCGTACAGTTATTTCGAATACATCTGGTTCATACGAGGAGCTTGACTTGACGTTTACTACTCCTATCGGCAACCGTACCATAACGTATGTCAGAGGATACAATCGTCTGGAAGTAAGACCATTCCAATATGTTGAATTCGATGATCGCACTGCGGGAGAGCGGGGTGACCCTTGGTACAAGGGACCGAGTTACGGACCGGGTCACTTTCAGTATATATTCTGGACGAGTAGTTGGTGGACGACTAAGGAATTGCCTGGTGTGGCTGGAGAATTCTACCCGTCCACATGGAGGACATGGAGCGGAAGCGTGGCTCCGGGTGATGATCTTCTCTTTACCGGAGTGGATGATTATGGCGATTCGTACAGGGTCGGGGCTTCGATCTCCGCTGATGGCCTGTCCTCCGTGACCAGGGACACAGAGGTCGTCATCTCATATGGTAAAAGGCGTACGGTGCGTACTGAAAAATTCGGCCATGTGTCAGAGGACATCACCTCTGCCAAGATAATTAACGGAACCCTGACGTCTAACGGTCAGTCCTTTTATGTCTATTGCCCGGTCAAGCCGCAACAATAAAAATATAAACCTATGAAAAAACTCCTTTGGCCGATAGTGGCATTGATTTCGTTGATTTTTGTCGGATGTAGCAAAAATCCTGTCGAGAAGCCCGATGACGGGAAAGATCCCCAGCCTTTCGTGGTCAAATGTGACAAAACCGTCACAATGCCCTCTGAAGGTGGCTCGTTCAGCGTAAGTCTGTCTTCGCCGCTTTCTTGGGAGATATCCGTTTTGAACGACAGAGCGAAGGACTGGATCTCGTTCAGTAAGTCTTCCGGGGCCGAGGGAGATCATGAGGTAAAGGTCAGCGTGGCGGCCAATAAGGAGTATGACAGCCGTGAGGCTACCGTCCGAATAAAGACCTCGGGCGATGATGTCTTTGATATAGTCGTCTCTCAGAAGTGCGCAGAGGCGTTGACGGCCTCTGCCAGCAGGAATGATTTCACCGCGGAGGGCGGGACATTGACTATTACGGTGAACGCGAACATTGACTTCACGTACCAGATAAGCGCCGATTGCGCCGACTGGGTCAGCGAGGTCACCACGAAGGCGTTGACTACGACGACTTTGAATTTCGCCATAGCGGAGAATAAGCGTGTCAGCGCCCGTAGCGGCTCAGTCGTTATCTCCAGCTCCAAAGGAAAAGAGACAATACGAATCAATCAGGCGGCGCTCATCCCGAGCATAGTCGTGTCCAAGACGCAGGTCCCAATGGGGGCGGAAGGCGGAGAATTTTCCGTGGATGTCACCTCGAATATGGACGCTACAGTCTCTGTGAATGTTCCGTGGATACATGAGACCGCGACCAAGTCCAGCTCTACGAACAGTTTCAGTTTCAGTGTTGAGCCGTCCTCAGAATATGAGTCCCGTATAGGTACGGTGACCTTCGCTGCGGGAGGATTGACTCAGCAGGTGAAGGTGGAGCAGCAGCCGCAGACGGCTCTGATGATATCGATGAGCGAGTACACGGCCGACGCGGCGGGTGAGAATATAGAAGTTATCGCCACTTCGAATCAGCCTGTGAGCGCTGTCGCTTCCGAGCCTTGGCTTTCTGTCATAACGACGAAGTCGCTCATTGAGACCTCTATGCTCATAGTCATCCAGCCGAATACAGGTGTTGCTGAAAGAAACGCTACGGTTACCTTCACATCGGGGGACGGCGTCAAGAGCCAGGTTCTCAAGGTCAAGCAGCACGGAGAGGCCGTAAGGTTGTGGGCAAGCCAGGAGACTTTGACTCTCCCAGTGGATGGAAACGATCAGGAAGCTTTAATTCTTGGGAACGTTGAGTTCACGACAGAAATCGTGGGTAACGAGGATGGATGGTTCCATATTTCCATTACTGACGCGGCCGATTCAAGGGAACCGTTCAGCAAACTTGTCAGCGTGGGAGCGAGGAGGAATGATGCCGGAGTTTTCCGCAGTTGCTCCGTCAAGTTCTCGAATGAAGCGGCAGGCGTCAGCGGAATCCTTAATATTGAGCAGGATATTCCTTCAGGAATGGCCGTTGTCTCTTCTGGCGAAGTTATACCTAAGGAGGGTGGAGAATTCATGATTGTTCTCGCTTCTCGCTCCGGCGGAATCAGCCAGATAAAGCTTCCGTCATGGATACGTCAGGTACAGACCAAGGCTATAGTGCTTGATACGCTTCGTTTAATAGCGGAGCCGACTCCTTTCAAATATGAGAGACGCTCGACCCTGACGATTGTCCCTACATCAGGAAAGACCATTCAGTACGAGATCTCCCAGGAGGGCGACCAGAGCAAGGCCGGGGTGCCTGAAAATGAGATATGGTACACGGGCTTTGATGACGCGGAGATTGATTTTGACATGATCCCGGGCATGCCTTTCGACCAGCCTGTCGTTTCCGTGACATATCAGGACGGTATGGGAAAAATCAAGCTCGCGGGACCGGTGAAGAATGTGATGGACTACGCGTTCGCGGCGGACTTCCATCTTATTTTCGACGCGGATTATAACGTCAGGTCCATCCGCGACGTGTATCTTCCGGACTGTGTCCAGACTATTGGATGGCGTAGTTTTCTCGGCCTTGAGATGGAGACATTCATGGTCCCGGCGGACCTGGTTTCTGTCGGAGCAGATGCTTTCTATCACTGTGGTATCTCACGTTTTGTCGGTAAGAGCGCAAGCGCTGACGGAAAGGGTATAGTCATAGGCTCAACCTATTTCGTGTATGCTCCGGCCGCGGATGATCAATCGTACACTATCCCTCAAGGTGTGACCGAGATAGCAAGGGGAGCTTTCTCCAAGCATAAGAATCTCAAGAGCATATCACTTCCTGAGGGACTAAAGACTATTGGGCAGGACGCGTGCTCTGATTGCTCGCTGGAGTATGTGACACTTCCGTCTTCTCTGGAGACGATAGATTATTTGGCTTTCTCCGGCAACAACGTCAAGAAATTCTCCGGCGCCTCGAAGTTTGTCTCCGCTGACGGCCTTTATCTTCAGGATGATGATCCAGAAGGCGTGGGGAAGGTTCTTCTTCTTTTCGCGAATGGCTCCGGACTGGAGAACTATAATATTCCGGAAGGCGTAAGTTATTTAGACTCCTATAGTTTCGCTGGCAATAAAGACCTTAAATTCCTATCTCTGCCTTCTTCGTTCAGAAGAGTGGCCGGTGAGGCGTTCAAGAATGCCACGGCCCTTCGTGGAGTATATGGCTCGCACGTGTCCGCGGACAACAGGGCTATTGTCGTTAATGGGGATCTTCAGTATGTTGTTCCGGCGGGCTTGAAGAACTTCTACGTGGATGGTACGGTGAAGACCATCAGCGGCCAATCCATCACTCACAGCGAGAGCCTGGAGAGCATCGTCATCCATGATGGCGTGACAAGGATCGGGATGTACGCGTTCAGTAATAATCCGAAGTTGACCTCGATTACTCTGCCGGCGTCCCTGGTGTCGCTCGGATATGACCCGTTCATGTCTTCTCCTGAACTTACCGATGTATGGGTGCGTTCTGTGGATCCTCCTACCATCGACATCATCTATAGGGACCAGCAGAGTAAGAAAGTCAAGTACCATGTCCCTTCTGAGTCGGTGGAGCGTTATAAGAAGAGCGCCTATTGGAAGGATCTCGCTGACGTGATCGTGGGATATGATTATACAGATCTCCCGGGCTCCACTTCAGCATATTATGCATCTACGGATTATAGCGCTGACGGTAGGGTGAAGACCCTCCAGAAAGCCTCGGTGGGCAAGGGTATAGATATAGTTCTCATGGGAGACGGCTACACGGACGCCATGATCGCTGACGGCACATATGATGCGGCGTTGAGGCGTATGTATGATGTCCTCTTCGCAGAGGAACCGTTAAAGAGTTACCGTGACCGTTTCAATGTCTATCAGGTGGACGTTGTCTCAAAGAACGGCCTTATCGCCGATGACGCTCTGACTGCTCTTAATACCAAGTTCGTGGTCGGCACTGAGGTAGGTGGCAGTGACGCTGTTGTCCAGAACTATGCGAAGGCGGTGGTAAGTGATATGGATGAGGCGCTGCTCGTGGTGCTCATGAACGAGAAGAATCAGCTCGGAGGAACTTGTTATATGTATGACGGAGCCGCCGGGAAGTACGGTTCCGGCTTGAGTATATGCTACTTCAGCGACATTCAGGACCCGAGACTTTTCTCAAACCTTGTCAACCACGAGTCTATCGGACACGGCTTTGGAAAACTGGGTGACGAGTACGCATACGAATATATGGGCAAATATATACCTGGAACGGACAATTCGCTCATCACCCACGAGCTGATGGGATGGTTCAAGAACGTGGACGTAAATGGTGATCCCGCTAAGATCAAATGGGCGAAGTTCATCGCCGACAGCCGTTATGCGAATGACGGAGTCGGAGTATTTGAGGGAGCGTTCACTTATTGGACGGGCATATATCGTCCAAGCGACTTCAGTACGATGCGCTACAATGACGGTGGCTTCAACGCTCCGTCAAGAGAGGCGATATGGTGCCGTATCCAGCATCTGTCTAATGGCCCTGACTGGGTATATGATTATGAGGACTTTGTAAGATATGACGCTGTAAATCTTGAGCGTAGCGCCACATCAGCGGCTCGTTCCCAGCGCAAAGCCCTTGTCCTCAAA
>JAKSJJ010000080.1 GCA_024398335.1 Bacteroidales bacterium
CATCATACGCTAATAACGTAAAGATTAACGTGTTAGGCGTACCTAGTAAAACTATCGAATTAAATGGAGCGGTAAGTTCTGAGACAGCTGCCGCTATGGCATTAGGCGTAAAGAAAGTCACGGGATCTGATTTTTCTGTCGCTACAACAGGTATCGCCGGCCCTACCGGAGCGACGCCCGGCAAACCTGTAGGACTGGTCTGGGTCGGTGTCGCGACGCCAGAAAAAGTCATAACACGCAGTTTTAATTACAAAAATGACAGAGCGACCAACATAGAAAGGTTTGCTGCAAGCGCTTTGTACTTTCTACTATCCGAAATTATAAAATATACAATTGTTAAAAACACAAAGTGCTAGCATTCTGCGAGTTATAATTATTTTTAACATTTCTATTAAATTTCAAAACAAAAATGTTTTACCTTATTTTGAGCATAATTATAGCACAAGCACTTCTGACAGTTAAAGGATTAGCGTATAACCTTATCCCAAAATGTCAAAAAGTTCTTGCCTGCGATTTTCTCTATATCGGTATTGCTGTACCCTCTTCTAGACAATTCATCGAAGATCAGAGGGTAAAAAGAGATATCATCCAGTCCTTCCGGAGTGCAATCAATGCCATCAAAGTCAGAACCAAGACCCACATTATCCACTCCTACCAGCGACACAACATGATCAATATGGTCAATTATCCTAGTATAAGACGGACGGGAAAGCCTATGAATTTGATTCAATGATTCATAGTAAGCATTTCTATAACAAATATTTGAGGGGTCTTTCTTAAAGTCCTGCTCTAGGTTATCTGATACCTCGCTGAGATTTTGATATTCTGCCGACCGTGCAAAGTCACTGGACAAAAATGGCGGATAGAAATTGATTTGTACTTGTCCTCCCCTTTCAACCAGGGCCTTAATCATCTGATCTGTAAGGTTTCTAGGATGATCAGCTAATGCCCTGCAACAGGAGTGTGTAGCGACTACTGGCTTTTTAGAATATTTCAGCACGTCCCAGAATGCTTCATCTGAGATGTGTGATACGTCGATCATCATTCCAAGCTCATTCATCCGGGAGATTACTTCCCTACCAAACGGGCTTACTCCATGCCAGCGCTTTTCCTTAGTAGCGCATGAGTCGCATATTAAATTATTTCCGCTGTGACATAAGGTCATGTACCTTACACCACGATTGAAGAAACTCTCCAGTTCTGCCAGAGAGTCTCCTATAGGATTGCCGTTCTCCATCCCGATCATGACGGAGAATAATCCCTGTTCTTTGTTTGAGAGCGCTTCAGAGGGTGATGTCGCGATCGCAGCGATGTCAGAATTTGATTCTACAGAAGACAATACCGCAGCTAACATCTTGTTTGCTAACGCATTACTATCTTCTACTGAAAGCGACGCTGAAGTATAAAGCGCAAAAAAAGCACCGTCGACTCCCCCTCGCTTGAGTTTAGGGAAGTCGACGTGGCCTTGTATGTTGTCCTGAGAAAGATCCCTCAGCCGCAATAGATGCGACGGAGTATCACAATGAGAATCAAGGACAAACATCAGTTATTATTTCTTCTTCTTATTGTCACCTGAGCGGACGACAGTCGAAGAGATGATTCTGGTGATATTGACAACAGGAGTATTGCTGAACTCTACAGTAGCGCCACCCTGGAGATCAAGAGTAAGATGCTTCTTCGCATTGACTTCGCACTGACCCTTGTCAAGACGGAGTTCCGCATCATCAAGAACGAGGCTGTTCGCATTTACGTCAGCTGAGTTCTTGCCGTCAACAGTAAGTTTGCCGCTAGCATTTCCTGAGAGGTTTACGACAGCGCTGTTCTGAGCCTTGACCGCGATGGTCTTGAACTCACCATGAGCAGTGACATTAGCATTGTTTTGTGCGCCGAGGATGAGGTTCTGGCAGTTAAGAGCGAAAGTGACATTGGCATTGTTTGAAGTCTCGACCTGTACGGAGTTGCTATATATGTCGAAACGAGCCTGTGACTTACCAATCATTGTGACCTTAATGTCCTGAGTATCAAGAGTCAAGTTCTTAACAACAGCATCACCGCTAAGATCAATTTTCATGACATCTGACTTGATATTCTCGTCAGCATAGACAACAGCTTTATCCTTGACAGTCAAACCGCTGAACTTAGGAAGGAACACTTTCGCCTTAAGAACAGGGACAAAGCCATTCTTTCCCTTCATTGATTTCTTGAGTTCCGCGCTGTAACCTTTCTCATCTACAGTAAGATAAAGAGTACTACCCTTTACGAATACCTGGACGTTGTCCTTGATAACCTGGTCACACACAACCTTTGTTGAGTAAGTCTCACTGTAAACGAGCTCAACTTCAAAATACTTCGAGACCTCGATGTCATGGAACTGGGTATATTCCTGAACCATTTCAACGGTCTGCGCAGACATTCCCGCTGAGAAAGCCAGCAAAGGAATCAACATGAGTAAAATTTTCTTCATACCTATTTATATTAGAAGTTATTTAATTTTTCTTTGTCTTACAGCCTCATACAGAATCACAGAGGTGGCGACTGACACGTTCAAGGAAGTGATCTCGCCGGCCATAGGGATAGCTACCCTGTCGTCAGAGAGCTCAAGCATAGCCTTAGAGATGCCGGTTCCTTCGGAGCCCATAACTATCGCCAGCGGACCGGTAAGGTCGGTGTCATACATCAACTTATCTACCTTCTCAGTGGCGCTGACAATACGGAAACCGCTCTGTTTCAGATAGTAAGCAGCAAGTTTAAGGTTAGGGACCTTACATGTGTCTATTCTCATCAACGCTCCCGCTGAAGCCTTCACCGCGTCAGCGTTTATCGCGGCTCCGCCCTTTGCTGGGACAATGATACCACGACCACCCGCGCACTCTAGCGTCCTCGCGATCGCTCCGAGGTTCCTCACGTCGCTTACTCCGTCCAGAATCACTAGCAGAGGATTGTCGCTTGTCGCAAGAGCATTATTCACGAGAGTCTCTATATCCACATAGTCTATCTGCGAGATGTAGGCGATAACTCCCTGGTGAGCACCTTTCACGCTACGGTTCAATTTCTCAACCGGAACCCACTGATAAGGTATATCACTCTCCCCCAGAAGCGTCATCAATTCCTTGAACTGAGACCCCTCAAGTCCTTGTTTCAGAAGGACTTTATCAAACTTTTTCCCAGCACGCAATGCCTCGATCACCGGGTGCATGCCGAAAAGGTAATTCATCTTCTTCTCTTCTTCCATCTTTAATCTATCTGTTCGCTTAACGTAGCCCATTCATCAGTCTTGGCGTCAAGGTCACGTTTATTTTCCAAGTATTTTCTTGTAAGTTCGAATATATCGTCAGAAGGTCCTGGATTGCCAAGTACCGCTTCTATCGATTTTTGTGCCGTTTCTAGTTTCTCGATTTCCTTCTCGAGGAAATTTATACGGTTTTTGATCTTTCGTTCCTCCTTGCTAAGGAACTTTTTAGCCTGATAATCCTTCTGCGCCTCAGACTTATTCTCTTGAACCTCAGGCTTTTGAGCAGGGCTTGAAGTCTTTGCGGCGGCTGGAGTCTTTGCCGGTGCGGAGGCTTGTGTCTTGCCCGTTCCGAAATGACGCTCTAGTTCATTGAGAGTCTCCAGCTTACGACGACGAAGGAAGTCCTCGACAGTACCGAGATGCTCCTTCACTTTACCGTCACGGAACTCATAGAGTTTATCGACCAGTCCATCAAGGAACGCTCTGTCATGGGATACTATGACCAAGGTACCGTCATATGCCTGAAGAGCCTGCTTGAGAATCTCTTTTGAAAGGATATCCATGTGGTTGGTAGGCTCGTCAAGCGCCAAAAGATTGTAAGGACGGAGCATGAGTTTAGCCATCGCCAGACGGGCTCTCTCGCCTCCGCTCAAGACAGCGACCTTCTTGTCAATATCCTCGCCTTTGAAAAGGAAAGCGGCGAGAATATCACGGAGTTTGGTGCGGATATCGCCTACCGCTATACGGTCTAGAGTCTCATAGACAGTGTCGTTCTTATCAAGGATATCTTCCTGATTCTGAGCATAATAACCTATCTGGACATTATGCCCTGTACGTGCCTCTCCACCAAGTGGATCAAGCTCACGCATGATGATTCGCATAAGGGTTGTCTTACCCTCACCGTTGCGTCCTACAAGCGCTACCTTCTCTCCCCTTCTTACCTCAATGTCCGCGTCGGAGAATACGACCTTCTCCTTATATCCCGCCTTCAAAGCGACCGCCTTGAAAGCGATGTCTCCGCTACGAGGAGCTGGCGGGAACTTGACGTTGAGCTTGGATTTATCCTCGATATCGACCTCTATTCGCTCGAGTTTCTCCAAAGCCTTGACCCTTGACTGGACCTGATTTGACTTTGTAGGCTTATAGCGGAACTTCTCTATGAACTCCTCGGTCTTCTCGATCATCCTTTGCTGATTCTCGTACGCCGCCTTCTGCTGCGAGATACGCTCCGCCCTGAGTTCCAGATACTTACTGTACGGAACCTTATAATCATGTATATGCCCGAGCATGATCTCGACAGTGCGGTTTGTAACGGCGTCAAGGAATTTCCTGTCGTGAGAGATAAGCACCAAAGCGCCTCTATAATTCTTGAGATAATCCTCCAGCCACTCGATTGACTCGATATCAAGGTGGTTGGTAGGCTCGTCAAGAAGCAGCACATCAGGAGCCGAGAGCAGGATCTTCGCGAGTTCGATTCGCATGTTCCAGCCCTGGCTGAAGGTCTCGGTAGGTCTCTCGAGCTCGTCAAGATGGAATCCAAGACCCAGCAAAGTCTTCTCGCAACGCACTCTTGGAGGCTCGCTCTGGGCATATGAAAGCTGATCGTTAAGATCATTCATCTTGACTATGAGGTCGTGGTATTCCTTTGACTCATAATCAGTTCTGAGCGCAAGTTCCTGCCCTATCCTCTCAAGTTCCGCTTCCATCTCGAATAGTTCCGAGAAAGCGGTCATCGCCTCATCTATGACGCTGCGGCCACGATGATGTTCCATGATCTGAGGCAGGTAGCCTATCTTAATCCCGCCGGTCTTGGAGACCTTGCCTGAGGTAGGATTCTGCAGACCGCAGATAAGTTTGAGCATTGTCGACTTGCCTGCTCCGTTCTTTCCGACAAGACCTATCTTATCCGCCCCGCTGATATGAAAGTTGATATCATTCAGAAGGGTGAATCCACCGAAGGCCACTGTTAGAGAGTTAATCGAAATCATTCTTCAATCTCAGTCTTACGGGATTTACAGATAAGGATACTGAATCCGTACAATATAAAAAGAGGTAAAGACACTACCGCGAGGGAGAATGGATCTCCTGTCGGAGTGATCATGGCGGCGAGAATTATTATACCGGCGACAGCATATCTCCATGCGCTTATCATCTGCTGTCTGTTAAGCAGTCCTATTCTTGACAATACGGCTACGACCGAAGGAAACTCGAAAACGAGTCCGAACAGCAGCACCATAGTCGAGAACAAGGAGATGTACGAACTGAGATTAAACATGTTGGTAACCTCAGAGGAAACCTGATAGGACGCGAAGAAATTGACCATCAACGGAAGGACCATCACATAGCCCACGGCCATCCCTATATAAAAGAGGAACGAAGCAAAAAGGAACGCTCCCCTGATGGCCACACGCTCATTCTGATAAAGCGCCGGTTTGATGAACATCCATATCTCGAAAATCAGGTATGGCACGGCGACGATGATCGCGGCGATGAAACTGATCTTGATATGAGTCATGAACTGAGCGGTCACGTCCGTATTTATCAGTTCAAGGTTCACATTCAGCCCAAGCCATTGATAGACAAAGAAATCAGACTTGGTAGGAGCTAAAATGACCTGTCCGAAAAGAAAGTCCTTGAAGCAGAAAAAGACCATGCTGAGCACCAGCCAGACGCCCAGCGTCCTGAAAAGCAGGAATCGCAGGGCCTCCAGGTGGTCCCAGAATGTCATTTCTTTTTCCGCGTTCTCGGCCATACTCCAGACTTATTTCGCAGGTTCGTCGTCCGAATCAATCTCCTTCTTGATTTCCTGGAGCTCGCCTTCGGCCTCTTTCATGCCTTTCTTGAGCTCTTTGACCCCCTTACCGACGCCACGCATCAGCTCAGGAATTTTCTTGCCGCCGAAAAGGAGAAGAAGAACGAGGACGATGATGACCCATTCCCAGCCATTGATTCCGAAAATGAGAGGAACGATTGTAATCATAATTATCTGAGTGATTTAAGTGATGCTTCAATTGTCTCGATCTTGCTCAGGGCGTCAGCCTCTTTCTTGCGCTCAGCGGCGACAACTGCCTCAGGGGCGTTGGCTACGAAACGCTCGTTGGAAAGTTTTCCGCGGACGCTCTTGAGGAAGCCTGTGTAATACTTCAAGTCAGCCTCAAGCTTGGCGATCTCCTCCTCGACGTTGAGAAGTCCCTCGAGGGCGACGAAGAGTTTGCATGTACCTACCATGAAAGCCGCGCCTGTACCTTCAGCGGCAGCCTGCTCGACGGTCACATTGGCGAGTTTACCCACGACTGGAGCCACCTCCATAGGGAAATTCTCGTCAACCTTGACATTGAGGCTCTCCTTCATGGCGATAGCCTTCTCCTGGCGGATGTTACGTACGCCTGCGACAGCCTCGACCGCCATCTGGAACTTGGCGATAAAGTCAGCGTCCACCTCACCAGCGACAGGATATGGCTGGTTCATGATAGTCTGACCTTCCTCGCGAGGGGCGAGATTCTGCCAGAGTTCCTCGGTGATGAACGGCATGATAGGGTGGATCATCTTGAGCAGAGCCTCGAAGAATGACTTGGTGCTGTCAAGAGTAGCCTGGTCGATTCCCTCGCCGAACGAAGGCTTGATAGCCTCGAGATAGACTGCGCAGAAATCATCCCAGAAGAGCTTGTACACAGTCATGAGGGCGTCAGAGATGCGGAACTTAGCGAAATGGTCGTTGACGGTCACGACTGCCTGGCTGAGCAGATTGTCGAACCATTTGACAGCGACTGCGGAAGAAGGCTTCTGGGCAGCGGCGGCGTCGACGTTCCAGCCGTTAATGAGTCGGAAGGCGTTCCATATCTTGCCGGCGAAGTTTCTTCCCTGCTCGACCTGTGACTCATCATAGAGGATGTCGTTGCCGGCGCTGCTGCAAAGGAGCATTCCGAGGCGGACAGCGTCAGCGCCATATTTGGCGATAAGGTCGAGAGGGTCAGGAGAGTTTCCGAGGGTCTTGCTCATCTTGCGTCCGAGCTTGTCGCGGACGATTCCGGTGAAATAGACATTGCGGAAAGGCTCTTCCTTCATATACTCGTTGCCGGCCATGATCATCCTGGCGACCCAGAAGAAGATAATGTCCGGACCAGTCACGAGGTCACTGGTAGGATAGTAATATTTCAAGTCAGCGTTAGGCTCATGATCTGGCTGTCCAGGCATCTGAGGATCGAAGACAGAAATAGGCCAGAGCCAGCTGCTGAACCATGTGTCAAGCACATCTTCGTCCTGCTGGAGGTCGGCGGCGGTGAGCGAAGGATTGATCTTGCGGGCAGCCTCAAGAGCCTTTTCTGGGGTGCTCTCTACGACGTATGAGCCGTCAGGGAGATAGTAAGCAGGGATACGCTGGCCCCACCAGAGCTGGCGGCTGATGCACCAGTCCTTGACTGTCTCCATCCAGTGGCGGTAAGTGTTGCGGTATTTGTCCGGAATGAACTTGAC
>JAKSJJ010000081.1 GCA_024398335.1 Bacteroidales bacterium
AATATACGCCGCCGACTTTCCAGACTTCCTCCATCACGACGCCGTCCTTTTTCACCACACGGCTGTTAAGGCCGTAAGAAATAGGAGTCTTGTCGTCAGGATCCGCCATGTCAGCATAGAACTTCTCGACTTCCTCCCTTGTCGCGCCCTCATAGTAATGGCCTGCGGGCTCAGCGACGATATCGCCGGCGGAATTAGTTGACTTGCGCTGGAGAAGATACTCTGGATCATAAACGACCTTGAGGATAGTCTCGCAGTTGTCCGCCTCGCCGACAGCCTCCATCAATGACTGGAAATACTCCTTGTCGCAATCAGGGAAGAACTTGTCCTCAGCGTAGTGGTGGTGGATACCGTTTGAGAAGAACACTCTCTTGGCATAGACCATGAAATCATTCCAAGCCTGGCACTCACGGTCGCCTTTATAGTTCTCTATTATGTTCTCGAGGGTCTTTCTGACAGGGATATTCCACTGGCAGTTCTGGTCCCAGTGTATGTCACGTCCCCATTTAGCGGCCTCAGCAAGATGGTATATGTACTCCTTCTGCTGGAGGCTCAACTCATCCCATCCAGGGACCTGATAGCGCATGACCTTGAGGTCGGCGAACTCGTCGATAAGGTACTTGAACTCAGCGTCCTGCTTCGGAGCGCAAGAGCTCATGGCGGCAGCGGCGGCCGCGATTGATACGATTTTCACTATTTTCTTCATAATTATATGATAAGACTGCAAATGTAGCAAATATTCCGATACCCCTGGCGGGAGCGCAGGCGTATAATTTGCTATTTCGGGAGTAATTTGGTAGTTTTGCGATGAATATGAGAAAATGGTTGTGGAATACACTGGCGGCGATCGCCCTGCTTTCTTTGGCTGCTTCTTGCGCCAAGGATGATCCGTTCGTGAAAAAATGGCACGGAAACAAGGGGAATCACACTCCCGGCAGAGAACAGACCGAGGAGACCCGCTCCGTGATGATTCTCTTTTCCGAAGGCTACAACAGCCTATCGTACGACCTCCAGAAAAATATCCAGCAGCTCCACGAGGGCTATGTCCCTTACGACCGCAGAGAGCAGGACGTCATCCTCGTATTCAGCCACCACACAGAAAAAGGAAGTTACACTACGCCGGTGACACCAGTTCTTTTCAAAATCGCTAAAAACAAGGACGGGGCGATCATACAGGACACCATCAAGGCATATCCGGAGATAAAGAACACCTGCTCGGCAGAGTGCGTGAACACCGTTCTTAAGGATATCCTCGATCTGTTCCCGGCTAAGAAATACGGTCTTGTGTACTCCTCCCATGCCAGCGGATGGCTTCCTGAAGGATATTACGCCGATCCTAGCAAATATGAAGGAGGAGGCATGGTTTTCTGGTCAAAGAAAGCCCCGTCAGCGGAAGATGGAGGCTTCTCGTATGTCCAATCCCCTGCCGAGGACAGTTTCCCGAGAGTCAAGAGCGTGGGTCAGTGCGTGAACGGAGCCGTGGGGCATGAGATGACAATACAGGAATTCACCCAGGCGCTCCCGATGAAATTCGAGTACATTCTCTTCGACGCCTGTCTGATGGGATGCGTGGAGACCGCATATGAGCTTAAGGACAAATGCGACTATTATGTAGGAAGTCCGACAGAGGTGCTCTCCCAGGGATTTTTCTACGAGACACTCGCCCAGCACCTTCTCCAAGAGGGCGGCGAGCAAGGGGTCAAGGCCGTATGCGAGGACTATTTCGACTTTTACGCTAAACAAAGCGGAGAGTGCCGTAGCGCTACTATAAGCATGATCGACTGCAGGAAGATAGAGGCCGTGGCGCAAGCCGCGAAAGACATATTCGAGACACATCGTTCAGAACTCGGAGCGATCAAGGCTAGCAGAATCCAGGGCTATTTCCGCTTCGACCGTCATTATTTCTATGACCTCGGGGCGATAATTGACGCATGTTCGCCTAGCCCGGAGCAGAAACAAGCCTTCAGCAAGGCCATGGGCGAGAGCATAGTCTATCTCGCCGCCACCGAGCGATTCATCGGAATCACTATAAACTCCTATAGCGGTCTAAGCAGCTATCTGCCGGTGGCCGGAAGCGAGTATCTGAACAATTTCTACCGTGACCTTCAATGGAATAAGGCCACATCTCTTGTCAAATAGAAAATTATTTCTATCTTTGCAGCCGCTAAAAAAGCGACATGCTTTTTGGTGCAATGGGTCCCCGGCCATTCCAGGGATGAGTAACACATTTTTAAATCAAAAAAACAATGAAGCACATTGAACTTAAAGGTCAGCTTCGCCAGGCAGGCGCTAAAGCCGTAGCGAAGGCTCTCCGCAAGCAGGGTCTTGTTCCTTGCAACCTCTATGGAGCAGGTATCGAGAACGTCCTTTTCACCGTTGACGCTAAGGACCTCAAGAACGTAACCAACACTCCTTTCACCCAGATCGTTGACATCACTCTTGACAACGGCCAGTCATACAGCACTGTACTCCACGAGTGCCAGTGGCATCCTGTAACTGACGAGGCTGTTCATATGGACTTCCTCGCTATCAGCGACAGCAAGCCTGTAACCGTAAGCGTTCCTGTCAAGCTCGTCGGTCACTCAGAGGGTGTCAAGCTCGGTGGTAAGCTCGCAATCTCAGCGCGTAAACTCAAAGTCAGCGCTCTTCCTGCAAACCTTCCAGATGAGCTCGTAGTTGACATCACTACCCTCCAGATCGGTAAGCAGATCTCCGCAGGCGACCTCAACTTCGAGAACGTAAACATCGTTTCTCCTAAGGCCACTATCATCTGCGCTGTCAAGGCTACCCGCGCTTCAGCAGCTGCCGCTCAGGAGTAAAGTTCTCTGACATATTATTCTGGAAGCGATGAACAACTATCTTGTTGTCGGCTTGGGAAACATCGGAGCCGAATACGCACAGACCAGACATAATATGGGATTTATGGTATTGGATGCCTGGGCTCAGGCATCCAATATCCTTTTTATGTCTGGACGTTACGGCAGCACCGCCGAACTTTCTTTCAAGGGTCGCAAGTTCACCCTCCTGAAGCCTTCGACATACATGAATCTCGGCGGAAAAGCGGTACGCTACTGGATGACCCAGCTGAATATCCCCGTTGAGAATCTCATCGTCATCTGTGACGACCTCAACCTTCCTTTCGGGACGCTTCGCATGAGGACTTCCGGAAGCAACGGCGGTCATAACGGACTCGGGAACATCAACGAATTGCTCGGAACCCAAGCCTACACACGCATACGCATGGGCATAGGCAACGATTATCTTAAAGGTCAGCAGATAGACTTCGTCCTCGGCAAATTGACAGACGAGGAGATGGAGCAGATGCCAGAGCTTTCAAAGAAAGTGATATCTGCGTGCAGATGCTACGCCACAGCCGGAGCAGGTCAGGCGATGACAATTTTAAACGCTAAAGCCCCTCAAAAAACGCAAAAACCTCAAAATGAGGCCTAAAAATTTGGTATTTGCGTTTTTTTTAATAAATTGCAAAGGTTTTTGGAAACACTATTTGTTTAACATATTAAATTTTAACTGAAATGAAAGAGCTTGTAGATCAGATCAAAGCTGAACTCGAGGTTTACGTTAAGAACGCAGACGCTCAGGTTGAGAAAGGCAATAAGGCAGCAGGCGCACGCGCTCGCAAGTCAGCCCTCACTATCATGAAACTCATGAAAGATTTCCGCAAAGCATCAGTTGACGCTGCTAAGTAAATTTTTCAGAAATAGTCAAAAAAAGAGGAATGTTGATGCAACATTCCTCTTTTTTTCGCATCTATTGAGCAAGGTTTAGGTTTTAGTACGATTAAAGGGGCCGGTTATCCGCAAGGATTCCGACCCCTTTATGATTTTCTTCAAGCGCGGTCTACGCTTACATTATCACCTTGATGTTATCAAGCCAGAGAGTGTTGCCCACTCCGCCCTCGAAAGGAAGTCCACAGCTTGACAAGAACTTGATAATCATAAAATTAGGCTCCTCATCCGGAGCGGCCCAACCTTCCTCGATGACAGTGACGTTCTTTCCCTGGCTGTTGAGGGTATGAAGGTCCATCGCAGTTCCGTGCATAAGGCCCATGTAGCTCTTGAAATCGGCGTTCTTTGAGATGTCGCCATACTTGACAGGCACCTTGAATCCATTGACCCAGTCAGCGGCATTCTTTGTAAAACGGAAGATACCCGTACCTACGCGCAGGGCATGTACCTGTCCTTTCTCGTCCTCCCACCTCTTCTGGAGAATAATCGCGGCCTCAGGATAATCCTTCTTTCCCAAAGGTTTAAGGCCAGAGAAGCCTGTTCCCCTGATAGTCTCGCAACCGACGATAGCCTTATAATCAAACTGAAGCGCTGTAGGACGTCCATTGAAAGGAATACCATAAAGCACCTTCGCCATCGGGTTCTTTGTATCTTTGATAGGCTCAGGAAGAGCACCGACCAGAAGGGCGCCCTGGCAGACTACGTCAAGGTTGATGATGCCGGCGGCCTTCACCTCCTCGGTATGAGTCTCGATTCTGGCGCAATAACCGCTGCCTCTCTTTTCAGGGAAAACGGTCACATTCGCCTTGGTGATACCTGCGACTACAGCGAGGATGTTGTTTGTCCTCCAATAATACCCTGCGGGAGCCTTGAAAGGATTGTTGCTTTGTACTGTCTGTTCATTTCCATAGAACTCATAGAGAGTCTTGGAGGCACCACCGATCACACCAGATTCTTTGATTTCACGTCCGCTCCAATGGTCAAATGTACCATAGGTGTTGATTTTCTGCACGATGTCGCTCTGAGCCGACACATTGATAGAACAGGTCAGCGTGAGAGCCGCGGCTAAGTAAAAAATTGTGTTTCGTCTCATAATAATTTTGTAACTTGCGGTTCGATTCCGCGAATGTACAAATTTTATGCGAATTCGTAATCTGTACATATTGTTTTTGCTTGTGTGCCTGTCTTTTCCGCTCTCGGCAAGAAAGGCGCAGGGCGGTCTGATGACAATTACGCAGCCTGACGGGACCTCTTTCCAGGCCCGCCTTGTCGGTGATGAATTCTCCCACGTCATGCTCACGACTTCAGGAAACGCAGTCATCCAAGGCGAGGACGGTTTTTACTATTACGCGGTCTTCGAGCCGGACGGAAGCCGCAAAGCCACAAGCACGAAAGTCGGCTCGGTAGCGCCCTCATCGGTGCTGTCCGCCAGCGCCGATGTCCCCTATGATTTATTACGCGCGCATGTAAAAGAAATAAAATCAGGCGTTTCGCTTCCCGAAGAGAGCATCTTTAAAAGGATCGAGCAGTTCAAAGGGCCGAGGACCAAGGGCGAGACCCGGCAAAAACACGGGCTTGTCATACTCGTCCAATTCGCCTCAGGAGCAGACAGTTACAAGGGTAAATTCCGCTACACTCGGGACAATTTCGCAAAAATGCTCACGCAAAGCGGATATAACGTGAACGGGGCAGTAGGATGCGCCAAGGAATATTTTGACGCCCAGTTCAACGGTTCATATGAGTTCATCTTCGACGTCACCGATATTGTTACAGTATCAAAAGACAGGAAGGACTACGGCGGCAACGACTACAGCGGCAGCGACATCGCCCCTGAGCTGATGATAGAAGAAGCGTGCAGGCTGGTCGATGACAAGGTAGACTTCTCCAAATATGACGACGACGGCGACGGCGAGGTTGACAACGTGTTCGTATTCTATGCGGGAGGCGACGAGGCGGAAGGAGTCGGGGACGACTACATATGGGCTCACGCCTGGTACATCAAGGACGGCGCAGGCAAGACCCTGGTGCTCGACGGCAAGGTCATAAACCGCTACGCCTGCGCCTCAGAGCTGATAACATTCAACGCCGGCAAGACTTTCAGTATGGCCCCGATAGGAACATTCTGCCATGAGTACTCCCACACCTTCGGTCTTCCGGACTTGTACGATACCGACTACGACGGCAGTTCAGGCACATCCGACGCGACATGGGGCAGCCTCACGCTCATGGACTCCGGCAACAACAACGGTAACGGCAACATTCCTCCATATTACAGCGCCATCGAAAGAGAATATCTCGGAATCGCGCAGGCGCAGGCGCTTCCTTCGGGCAATGCCAGACTTGAAGCCATTCACAAGAACAACGAGTTCTACCGCATGGAAAGCGACAAAGACGGAGAATATTTTCTTTTCGAATGCAGGGAAAAGACAGGGTGGGACAGCGCCATCGGAGGTGAGGGGCTTCTTGTTTATCACATCGATATGTCAGACAACGACGCGGGACGCTCCGAAACTTACCGTATTGGTCTGTCTGCCGCCAAAAGGTGGGTGTACAACGAGGTCAACAGTTACCCCGCTCACCAATGCGTGGATATAATAGAATGCAACCCCAACGCCACAGGCACGGCCGCCACAAGGCATTTCAGGGGAAACTATGTGGTTGAGGACATCTTCTTCCCATACAAGAGTTATAATAGTATAACTGACATAGCATTCTGGTCAGGAAAGAAGGCCGACATCTCCATCACCGGAATCAGTTACGAGAACGGGACCGTGCAAATGAGCATCATAGGCAGCGCGGTCACTCCGCCAAAGGTCAAAGACCTTTCTATCAGCAAATTCCAGGACGGGGCGATCATTAATTTCAATAGCAGTTTTTCCTATGACGGAGAGGCCACTGTCAGCTATGGCCCTACAGGAAAGCAGGCTAAGACAATAAAACTGCATCCATACAAGGTCAGCAGCTATGCCATCGCCATTGACGGACTCTCCCCTTCCACTCCTTACACCGTGACCGTCAATTTCACCCTCGACTCCATACAGGGAGAAAGTGAGACGAAGTCCTTCATGACAGACTCTTTCCATGAAGGATTCTATCCTCATATACACCTTAAAGGAATACAGAAAAACAACGATGGGACTTATCCGTCGGGAAGCGCTTTCCCGCTGAGAATTTACGACGCCACAGATATTGACGGGATAATGTGGTATTATAACGAGCAGCCTGCCAAAGTAGATCCGGACTGCTGGTTCCGTCCTGCCGCCAGCGGAGAACTCAAGGCGGAGATATTCCACACAAACGGCAGTAAAGAAATAATAGTCAAACAGATAAAGATCCGATAATGAGACGCTTACGTAATGTTTCGCTTATGATTCTCCTTGCCCTTGTCACGGTCAGCTGCGACAAGTACAGAGGCATTCAGGAGGAATTCATGCGCGGCGAGAACGAAATAAGTCTTTCCATTAAAGGCGAGAAGGTATTCTCCTACGATCCACTCACCCAGCAACTGGGATACGATCCGGGAAAACGGGAATTCCGTGTCATGGATGACGATATGTCCGACTACTTTGTAATCCAGTTGAATAAGGATCTCACCCAGATCGGAAGTTCCTGCAGCGGAACATTAAAATACACCACCGAAGACGAGGTGATAACGAAAACAGGAATAAGCTTCACCCTCCAAAAGACCGGAGATGACGGTCTAAAGTGGCTCTGGAGCAAGAAAAACGGCATCGGCGCGGTAGTGCGCGAACTTAAATAGACTTTCTTCACACGAATATGAGAAAAAAACTGATAATAACCCTTCTGGCAGTCCTCGCGGTCGCTATCCCGGCATTCGCCGTCTTTAACGAGAAAGACCTCTCACAGACCCTTTCCGTGCTTCGTTTCGAGCTTCAGCAGCAGAACGAGAAAATGGAGAACGCCCGTACCCGTCTTA
>JAKSJJ010000082.1 GCA_024398335.1 Bacteroidales bacterium
TATTTGCCCTTTTCCAGGCCGAGGCGGGTGTGGATGTCTGAGGCCTGGATTTGTTCGAGGTTGTTTTGCAGTACCTCGGCCATAGGGGAGCCTGTCACGAATGTTCTCTCCTTTGGCAGGCCGCAGTCCGCGAGGTAGCGTCTGGCGTGTTCGCTATAGGCCATGTTGACGTCAGAGATGATGTCCACGATACGACGGTTGGTCTCCTCCGGCAGGCACTCGTCTTTGCAGCGGTTGCCGGCTTCCATGTGGAAGATAGGGATGTGGAGGCGCTTGGCGGCGATGACGCTAAGGCAGCTGTTCGTGTCGCCGAGTACGAGCACGGCGTCAGGTTTTGTCTCGACCATAAGCTTGTAGCTGGCGTTGATGATATTGCCGCATGTGGCTCCGAGGTCGTCTCCTACGGCGTCCATATAGACCTCAGGCTCCTTGAGGGAGAGGTCGCGGAAGAAGATACCGTTGAGGTTATAGTCATAATTCTGTCCTGTGTGGGCCAGGATGACGTCGAAATATCTGCGGCATTTGTCGATGACGGCGGCGAGGCGTATGATCTCCGGTCTTGTGCCGACGATGATAAGAAGCTTGAGGGCTCCGTTGTCCTGGAAGTGGACGTCTGAGTAGTCTGTCTTGAGTGTCATGGTCTTGTCCGTTAGGGTGTGACTATTTCTCTACAGGGTCGAAATAGGTATCTGGACGCTCGGAAGAGAATCTCTCGTTGCAATACATCACTGTCACGAGGTCCTCTGTCTGGGAAAGATTGATGATGTTATGGGTGTAGCCCGGGAGCATCTGTACCGCCTGGATTTTCTCGCCGGAGACCTCGAAGTTAAGAACTGGGGCGTCTGGGCGGGATTCGTCGCGAAGCTGGATAAGTCCATGTCCGGCCACGACGATGAAGGTCTCCCATTTGCTGTGGTGCCAGTGCTGGCCTTTTGTGATGCCTGGCTTTGAGATGTTGATGCTCACCTGACCGTGATCCAGGGTGTGGAGAAGTTCAGTGAAACTTCCTCTCTGGTCAACGTTCATCTTCAGGTCGTAAATCGCCTTTTCCTTTGGAAGGTAGCTCATGAAAGTGCTCATGAGCTTATACTTGAGCGAGCCCTTCGGCAGGCTGGTCATGTTGATTCCGTCCTTGTTTGTGGCGGCGTCGGCGCACTCATAGATGATGTCCACGATCTCGCCGAGGGTAGTCTCGTGTGTCACAGGGCAGCAGCAGTAGCGGCTGTCGTATTCACAGCGGTGCTCTTTCCCCGCGAGAGCCGCCATCATCTCGTCGACTAGGTCGTCGATGTAGAGAAGCTCCATCTGGACGCTTCTGTCATTGACTTGGATAGGCAGGTCGTTAGCGATGTTGTGGCAGAAGGTGGCGATGGCTGAGTTGTAGTTAGGTCTGCACCATTTTCCGAAAAGGTTAGGGAAGCGGTACACGAGAACCTTCGCCCCTGTCTGCTCGCTGTATTGGAACATCAGGTCTTCTCCCGCCTTCTTGCTCTTTCCGTACTCGCAACCTGCGAAACGGCCTGTCAAAGTAGCCTGGATAGAGCTGGAAATCATCACCGGGCATTTGTTGCCGTGCTTTTTCAGCGTGTCCAGCAAGGTGGTGGCGAAGCCGAAGTTGCCCTCCATGAACTCCTTAGGGTCCTTAGGACGGTTGACTCCCGCGAGATTGAATACAAAATCGCACTGACCGCACCAAAGGTCAAGCTGCTCCGGTGTAGAGTCGATGTCATATTCGAAGATCTCCTCGATCTCCTCTGGCAGACTATACCATTTCGCCTTGCCTTCTTTGATGTTTCGAAGCTGTGAGCAGAGATTTTTCCCTACAAAGCCCTTCGCTCATCTGCTCGACCCAGAGAGGAATCACTGAGCCGCGGCTAGCCATCACATTGCCGTAGCGGGTGCAGCATATCGTGGTCTTCGCGTCCGTTCCGAGGGCGCGCCCCTGCGCGATGGCGACTTTCTCCATCATGGCCTTGGATATGCCCATGGCGTTGATAGGGTAGGCGGCCTTGTCAGTAGAGAGCACGACGACGCGGCTGACTGAGTGGGCTATGGCGCTCAGGAGCACGTTGTTCGTGCCTTCGATGTTCGTGCGGACAGCCTCCATAGGGAAGAACTCGCAGCTTGGGACCTGCTTGAGGGCGGCGGCGGAGAAGACATAGTCCACACCGTTCATCGCGATGTCCACGCTCTCTTTATTGCGGACGTCGCCGATGAAGAATTTAACCTTGCCGGACTCCTGCGGGTGTGTGGCCTGCAGATGATGACGCATGTCGTCCTGTTTTTTCTCGTCACGTGAAAGGATGCGGATCTCTTTTATGTCCGATGTGAGGAACCTGCGGAGAACAGCGTTGCCGAAGCTTCCTGTGCCTCCGGTGATAAGGAGAACTTTGTCTTGAAAAACTGACATAGTATCTGTCTGATTTTTGTTTTATTTGTCTGGGTACGCTTCGCGGCCGCTTGTCACATCTTCTATCAGACGACAAGCGTAACCGTTGACATTCAGGCACTTATGGCGCGTGTATGTGTATATACGTGCGCGTAGCGTGCCCGAAAACGGACAAATATAGCTTTTTTCGTGGTAAAAATCAATAGGGGAGAAGCCCCTGGGGCGTATTTGACGCCTTAGTCCTTATACCAGTCAATGCTGGATTTGAGGCCCGCGATCCAGACGATATCCCCTTCCTGGAACCGGAAATCGGCACCCGGATTGGTGATTGTACGGGTGTCTCTTATCACGCTTATGACCATTGTGCCGGTTGAGCGCATATAGACGTCCTTGAGCACTTTCCCGCACAGATAATTGTCTTGAGAGATAGTGATACTGTCAACGGCGAAGTCTTCATCGTCGTGGCCTTGTTCATTGGATACGCCGCTCTCGCTGATCATCTCCTTGAAGGCGTCCAACTGCTTCGCCGTGCCCACGGCCAGCAACGTGTCGCCAGGGTAGATAGGCTCTGCCGGACCAGGTATGACAATAGACTTGGAGCCTCGTTCGATCTTGACGATGTTGACTCCCGTCTCCTGGCGGAAAGGAACCTCTTTCAGGTGTCTTCCAATGAAGGCTGAGTCGGCGGAAATCACGGCCTTGCCTATGTGTACGTCATATTCGCCCAGTTTCTCCCTTACGGTGCTGGAAACTGGCGTCTGGAGGCGTCTTTGCTCGTCTTTCGCGTTGAGATTGCGTATGAATCGGGCCTCCAGTCTGTCGAATTTATGAATCGACTGACGGGCCGCGATAAAGGCGGTAAGCCCAAGCAGGGATATAAGCAGCACCTCCCATCCGTCAAGATCAAAATAGTCCAGAATCACGACCATGATGAACCCAAGAGCGATGGCCGAGCGCAGCAGCACGAGAAACAGGATAGGCCATCTGTTGGAGCGTTTTTTTCGCAGGAGCTTGGCGGCCGGAGAACTGATGGATCCGTTCACGACGGCCAAACCGTAGAGGAAAGGCGACATGATCAAGAGGGTCGCTCCGACCTCTATCACGTGTCTGATTTTGTCGCTTATAGCAGGCAGGAAATGCGATGTCAAATATGTCAGATAAATTCTAGATCCCATGACTATCGCGACAAGCAGGACGCCGTATAGTCCGACCCTTAGGACGTAGGCCTTCAAGAGGTTCTTCCACTCGTTTTCTTCCGCTTTGGAATTCGCGTTAGATTCTTGTGGAGGGTTGATTCTATCAAGAATACGCTGTGGAATACGGCGCATCAGGAAAGCACTCAGAGGGTCTCCCGCTTTAATCAGGTAAGGGGTCGTGAATGCTGTGATGACAGATACGGAAATTATGACAGGATAAATGAAATCCCTCATGACTCCGAGGCTGCATCCGACGCCCGCTATGATAAAGGCGAACTCTCCTAACTGAGCCATGGAACATCCCGTATGGACGGCGTTTTCAAGACCCTTTCCGCTTATCAGTACACCTGCTCCGGCGAAGATCGCGATGCCTATCGTGGCGCTAAGAGTAATGATAAGGACGGAGCCCCAGTGGGCGGCTATGACATGTGGATCGACCATCATTCCCACCGACACGAAAAAGATCGCTCCGAAGAGTTCTTTGATGTGGATGGTAAGGTGTTCAATTCGCTCTCCTTCAATAGTTTCCGCAAGGATGGAACCCATCACGAACGCTCCCAGAGCGGATGAGAAACCCACGCCCATAGCAAGGGCCACCATGGCGAAACAAAGTCCGATGCTTATAATCAGCAGGATCTCGTCGCTAAGGTATTTGTGAGCTTTTTTAAGCAGTGTAGGGATAAGGAATATACCGACCAGGAACCATAGAATCAGGAAGAAGACCAGCTTGGCTATTCCCATTATCATCTCAGTCCCGGCGAAGTGATTTGAGACCGCCAGGGTTGAAAGAAGGACCATCATCACGATGGCTAGAAGGTCTTCCAGGACGAGTGTTCCGAAGATCAGCTCAGCCCAGCTTTTCTGCTTCAATCCGAGGTCGTCATAGGTCTTTATTATGATTGTCGTAGAGCTCATGGAAAGCATTCCTCCAAGAAAGACGCTCTCCATCATACTCCAGTCCATCGCGCGTCCCACGCAAAGGCCCACGAAGGCCATTCCCACGAATATGCACCCGGCGAGAATAAGGGCGCTGCTTCCTACTTTCAAAAGCTTTTTAAAGCTGAATTCGAGGCCTAGAGAGAAGAGAAGGAAGATGATACCTATCTGTGACCATTGCTCCACGGATTCGGGCGAAAATTGGGGAAATAAGCCCAAATGCGGCCCGACAAGAAAACCCGCTACGATGTAACCCAGGATCAGTGGCTGCTTAAGCGCCTTTGATATGACGGTGAATATGCCTGCGGCTACCAGGATGATGGCAAGTTGCGTGACCAGGTTTTCTTCCATTTTCTCTGATTTCTGTTTTTGTTAGAGTCGCTCTATCATTTTCTCGAACAGCGCGGTCATTCTGTCTGCCGCCGCGTCCGCGATACGTACAATGTCGTATCCGTCAGTGACATACTCCGAGTCGGTGTCGTAGTGGGCGAGGTCCGTGATGACGGATACTCCGAAGGTCCTCATGCCCATGTGGCGGGCGACAATGACCTCGGGTACGGTGCTCATTCCCACGGCGTCGGCTCCGATCGTACGGTAGAATCTGTACTCGGCGGGAGTCTCATATGTAGGGCCTGAGCAGGCGAGGTAGACTCCGGTGTGGATAGTCTCGCTGATGCCAAGTTCGAGGGCGATCTCCTTTGCTTTACGAATGAGGTCCAGGTCGTATGGACGGGTCATGTCAGGGAAGCGTGGGCCGAGCTCGTCGTAGTTAGGGCCGATCAGGGGATTCGGGAGCATGTTGATGTGATCCTTGAGAATCATGATATCTCCCATCTTGAAGTCCTCTCCCATGCCTCCAGCGGCGTTCGATACGAAAAGGTCATTGATGCCAAGGAGTTTCATCACCCTTACAGGCAAGGTGACTCGGTCCATTCCATAACCTTCATAGAAATGGAAACGGCCCTGCATCGCGAGTACGGTCTTGCCGCAGATGTGGCCTGCTATGAAATTGCCCTTGTGGCCAACCGCGGTGGATACGGGGAACCCGGGGATGTCCTTGTACGGGATCACGATGGCGTCCTGTATCCTGTCGGCGAATTTCCCTAGCCCGCTTCCGAGAATTATGCCGACCTCTGGACGGAGGCCGGCAATTCTTTCATTAATGTATTCGGCAGCGGTCTGAATTACTTCAAACTGACTGTTCATGCGAATATTTGTTTAGTTAATATTGAGGACAGTTGTCATTACATGCTTCTCGTCTATTCCAAGCAATGTGTTGTCAACGTGGGCGTAGATCTCGGCTGTGCCGGCTTTGACTGTCTTGAATGAGAACTCCAAAGCGGCGGCGTCTTTTATCTCGATGTCTCCGTTTTTATCCCAAACCAGTCTGCCGTCACCTGGCTTATTCTTCTTTGTGATGCTGCGGATAACAATTCTGTCAACGATCTCATCGTCGCTTACGTAAACCGGACGTGCGATGTATTCGATGTTATTGGAGACATTCACATAATATTTACCGGTGGATGGGAGGAATGTGCGGACTATCTCATCGCCTTCTTTGGTGAAGATGCCGATTCTCCATCTCTTTACTGTGATGTCCTCGTCGCTCTTGTGCTCGACGTTCTCGTTGTTTACAGAGAATATCGTGAACTCAACATCGTTTGTCTTATTGGTGTTTTTGAGCTCGACATAAGCGACAGCCTCTTCTCCTGCTCCGTTGATTGTCGGGTTAGGGGTGACTTTGAAAGCCACGTCGGCGCTTCCGCCGCTCCATGAATAATCGCAGGTTCCGCTGCGGTGGAGGACAAATGCCTGTCCGTCAAGTACCTCTGAAGATGCGGCCGCGAAGACAGGCTCGTTCTTTATAACATCGAGAAGTCCCTGGCAACTGGTCAATGTGGCGATGGCCACGATGGCGATAAGTAATTTTTTCATATTCTATTTGTTTTTTATTTGATTTTACCTGTTTTGTCTATTGTGTATTCCTTGCCGGCGAGCTTGACGGTGGCTACGCCGTTCTTGAACGCGCTGACGCTGTCATATTTTCTGGCGATGACCTCGACACCGTCCTCGTTCACATATCCGTATTTTCCCTTGAATCCGACAGGGGCGAGACCCTCGCTGAAAGTTCCCACGCTCCAGTCGCCGCAGCTCATGAACAGATCGTCAGGGTTCTCGCATACAGGGCGGAGCACCCATCTTCCGTTAGCTGGATTGTAGAGTCCGCATCCTCCGATCTTCCATCCCTGGAAATGGCTCCACTCGGTCTTGAATTTAAGCGAGGTGAGTTTCGCCTGGGCGGCCGCCTCTTTGCCAGGAAGCTCGTCCTGGGTGAATTTCTTTATGCTTGAAGGCACCTTGTCGCTAGCGAGGTATTTGGCTCTGTCGTATGCGCACTCTTCGCGGTAAAGCTTCTCGTCAAGGTCCTTAAGAGTAATGGAGCTCTTCTTATCGGCGAATACATACTGGCCGTTGACAAAGTAAAGGACAGGGGAGTCCTTGAGGTCAGGGGCGTGGTCGAAATCACATCCCACGATCTTCTTTCCTTCAGGTGAGAGCGCTCCGTATTTGCCGCTTGCCTGGTCGTACATTACGAGGTAGTCCTCTGATGGAGCCCACTCGAGCTTGTCGTAGAATGCGACGAATTTGTATTTTCCCTCATCGGTGATGGCTCCGTACTTTCCGTTCTGGCGGATAAGAATGGTGCCGGCGACTACTTTGCTGTCAACCCAGTCATAGTCCGGGTCGCGGCTGATGTGTCCTGATGTAGTCATGATGCCGATAAGCTTACCCTGCTGAGCGGTGTAGAACTTGCCATTGCTATGAAGGGTTATGGCGTCGAACTCGACAGGGGTGATTTTCTTGCCGTCAAGAGCGATTGTGCCCCACTTGCCGTCCTTGCTTACAATCCAGAATGAACCGTCCTGACCCTTGTCCATGTTCGTGTACACTGGGTCGATCCACACTTTACCCTTGCGGTCCACCTGTCCCTTCTTTCCGTCCTTGACGACGTTGTAAAGAGACTCTGACGCTACTGAGATCTCGTCATACACTGGCTCGAGCATGATTTCGCCTCTCATGTTGACGGTACCTTTCTTGCCGTCTTTGGCGACCAACGCATAGCCCTCGTCGCTGTACTCAGTGCCTGAATCAT